>NZ_JAUBSF010000173.1:0-5033 GCF_036704615.1 Microcoleus sp. K4-B3 | reverse complement strand
CGATCTGTAGCTGGTCTGAGAGGACGACCAGCCACACTGGGACTGAGACACGGCCCAGACTCCTACGGGAGGCAGCAGTGGGGAATTTTGGACAATGGGCGCAAGCCTGATCCAGCCATGCCGCGTGCAGGATGAAGGCCTTCGGGTTGTAAACTGCTTTTGTACGGAACGAAAAGACTCTGGATAATACCTGGGGTTCATGACGGTACCGTAAGAATAAGCACCGGCTAACTACGTGCCAGCAGCCGCGGTAATACGTAGGGTGCGAGCGTTAATCGGAATTACTGGGCGTAAAGCGTGCGCAGGCGGTTATATAAGACAGATGTGAAATCCCCGGGCTCAACCTGGGAACTGCATTTGTGACTGTATAGCTAGAGTACGGCAGAGGGGGATGGAATTCCGCGTGTAGCAGTGAAATGCGTAGATATGCGGAGGAACACCGATGGCGAAGGCAATCCCCTGGGCCTGTACTGACGCTCATGCACGAAAGCGTGGGGAGCAAACAGGATTAGATACCCTGGTAGTCCACGCCCTAAACGATGTCAACTGGTTGTTGGGTCTTCACTGACTCAGTAACGAAGCTAACGCGTGAAGTTGACCGCCTGGGGAGTACGGCCGCAAGGTTGAAACTCAAAGGAATTGACGGGGACCCGCACAAGCGGTGGATGATGTGGTTTAATTCGATGCAACGCGAAAAACCTTACCCACCTTTGACATGTATGGAATCCTTTAGAGATAGAGGAGTGCTCGAAAGAGAGCCATAACACAGGTGCTGCATGGCTGTCGTCAGCTCGTGTCGTGAGATGTTGGGTTAAGTCCCGCAACGAGCGCAACCCTTGCCATTAGTTGCTACGAAAGGGCACTCTAATGGGACTGCCGGTGACAAACCGGAGGAAGGTGGGGATGACGTCAAGTCCTCATGGCCCTTATAGGTGGGGCTACACACGTCATACAATGGCTGGTACAGAGGGTTGCCAACCCGCGAGGGGGAGCCAATCCCATAAAGCCAGTCGTAGTCCGGATCGCAGTCTGCAACTCGACTGCGTGAAGTCGGAATCGCTAGTAATCGCGGATCAGAATGTCGCGGTGAATACGTTCCCGGGTCTTGTACACACCGCCCGTCACACCATGGGAGCGGGTTCTGCCAGAAGTAGTTAGCCTAACCGCAAGGAGGGCGATTACCACGGCAGGGTTCGTGACTGGGGTGAAGTCGTAACAAGGTAGCCGTATCGGAAGGTGCGGCTGGATCACCTCCTTTCTGGAAAACTGCATTCAATATTGAACGCCCACACTTATCGGTTGTTGGAACAGGGTCTGTAGCTCAGCTGGTTAGAGCACTGTGTTGATAACGCAGGGGTCGTTGGTTCGAGCCCAACTAGACCCACCAAATTCCGATGGCTAGATGCGGTAAGAGGACACTGGGGGATTAGCTCAGCTGGGAGAGCACCTGCTTTGCAAGCAGGGGGTCGTCGGTTCGATCCCGTCATCCTCCACCACCCAACGACAAGAGAAGACTTCGGTCATTCAACACCAAAGCGGCTTTGCTAAGAGGCTGCTTTGTTGTTGATCAATATCGATTGATCAATCGGCTGTTCTTTAAAAATTCATAGAGTCGAAATCAGAGTTGCCAGGGGAAACTGCACATTCGTAAAGGTTTAGTGCAGACCGTGCCCCTGGTGACAAATTTTTGATTGCGTCAAAACGAATGTTCAATGAGCAAACGTGATTGCGAAAGCGATTGCGAAGTAATTTGAACTCAGTAATGACGAATGTTTCTTGATAGTGATATCGAGGAATTATTCACATTACGGCATAACGCGCCAGGTGAAAGACCTGGCAAGTCCTTGAAGATGATGGCGATATCTTGAAAGAGATGTCAAAGTTATAGGGTCAAGTGACTAAGAGCATGTGGTGGATGCCTTGGCGATTACAGGCGACGAAAGACGTGATAGCCTGCGATAAGCTTCGGGGAGCTGGCAAATAAGCTTTGATCCGGAGATTTCTGAATGGGGAAACCCACCTCGCAAGAGGTATCGCATACTGAATACATAGGTATGCGAGGCGAACCGGGTGAACTGAAACATCTCAGTAGCTCGAGGAAAAGACATCAACCGAGATTCCGAAAGTAGTGGCGAGCGAAATCGGAAGAGCCTTCTAGTGATAGCACGACTGTTAGCAAAACGGGATGGAAAGCCCGGCCATAGCAGGTGATAGCCCTGTATGCGAAAACAGACGTGTGGTACTAAGTTAGAGAAAAGTAGGGCGGGACACGAGAAATCCTGTCTGAATATGGGGGGACCATCCTCCAAGGCTAAATACTCGTAATCGACCGATAGTGAACCAGTACCGTGAGGGAAAGGCGAAAAGAACCCCGGGAGGGGAGTGAAATAGATCCTGAAACCGCATGCTTACAAAAAGTAGGAGCCCGCAAGGGTGACTGCGTACCTTTTGTATAATGGGTCAGCGACTTACATTCAGTGGCAAGGTTAACCGAATAGGGAAGCCGTAGAGAAATCGAGTCCGAATAGGGCGAATCAGTCGCTGGGTGTAGACCCGAAACCAAGTGATCTATCCATGGCCAGGATGAAGGTGCCGTAACAGGTACTGGAGGTCCGAACCCACTAGTGTTGCAAAACTAGGGGATGAGCTGTGGATAGGGGTGAAAGGCTAAACAAACTTGGAAATAGCTGGTTCTCTCCGAAAACTATTTAGGTAGTGCCTCAAGTATTACCTGCGGGGGTAGAGCACTGTTTAGGCTAGGGGGTCATGGCGACTTACCAAACCTATGCAAACTCCGAATACCGCAGAGTACAGCTTGGGAGACAGAGCACCGGGTGCTAACGTCCGGACTCAAGAGGGAAACAACCCAGACCGCCAGCTAAGGTCCCTAAAATTGGCTAAGTGGGAAACGAAGTGGGAAGGCTAAAACAGTCAGGATGTTGGCTTAGAAGCAGCCATCATTTAAAGAAAGCGTAATAGCTCACTGATCGAGTCGTCCTGCGCGGAAGATGTAACGGGGCTAAGCCAGTTACCGAAGCTGCGGATTTGCAATTTATTGCAAGTGGTAGGAGAGCGTTCTGTAGGCCTGTGAAGGTGTCTGGTAACGGATGCTGGAGGTATCAGAAGTGCGAATGCTGACATGAGTAGCGTTAAAGGGGGTGAAAAGCCCCCTCGCCGTAAGCGCAAGGTTTTCTACGCAACGTTCATCGGCGTAGAGTGAGTCGGCCCCTAAGGCGAGGCAGAGATGCGTAGCTGATGGGAAACAGGTCAATATTCCTGTACCGATCAATAGTGCGATGTGGGGACGGAGAAGGTTAGCTCAGCCAACTGTTGGATATGTTGGTTCAAGCCTGTAGTCGTGCCTGGTAGGCAAATCCGCCGGGCTTAGATGAGGGGTGATAACGAGTCTGCTTGCAGACGAAGTGAGTGATACCCTGCTTCCAGGAAAAGCCACTAAGCTTCAGCTATTGACGACCGTACCGCAAACCGACACTGGTGCGCGAGATGAGTATTCTAAGGCGCTTGAGAGAACTCAGGAGAAGGAACTCGGCAAATTGATACCGTAACTTCGGGAGAAGGTATGCCCCAAGTAGGTGAACTCGTACAGAGGGAGCCCAACGGGGTTGCAAAAAATCGGTGGCTGCGACTGTTTAATAAAAACACAGCACTCTGCAAACACGAAAGTGGACGTATAGGGTGTGACGCCTGCCCGGTGCTGGAAGATTAAATGATGGGGTGCAAGCTCTTGATTGAAGTCCCAGTAAACGGCGGCCGTAACTATAACGGTCCTAAGGTAGCGAAATTCCTTGTCGGGTAAGTTCCGACCTGCACGAATGGCGTAACGATGGCCACACTGTCTCCTCCTGAGACTCAGCGAAGTTGAAATGTTTGTGATGATGCAATCTCCCCGCGGAAAGACGGAAAGACCCCATGAACCTTTACTGTAGCTTTGTATTGGACTTTGAACAGATCTGTGTAGGATAGGTGGGAGGCTTTGAAGTGAGGACGCTAGTTCTCATGGAGCCAACGTTGAAATACCACCCTGGTGTGTTTGAGGTTCTAACCTAGGTCCATTATCTGGATCGGGGACAGTGCATGGTAGGCAGTTTGACTGGGGCGGTCTCCTCCCAAAGCGTAACGGAGGAGTTCGAAGGTACGCTAGTTACGGTCGGACATCGTGACGATAGTGCAATGGCATAAGCGTGCTTAACTGCGAGACTGACAAGTCGAGCAGATGCGAAAGCAGGACATAGTGATCCGGTGGTTCTGTATGGAAGGGCCATCGCTCAACGGATAAAAGGTACTCTGGGGATAACAGGCTGATACCGCCCAAGAGTTCATATCGACGGCGGTGTTTGGCACCTCGATGTCGGCTCATCTCATCCTGGGGCTGTAGCCGGTCCCAAGGGTATGGCTGTTCGCCATTTAAAGAGGTACGTGAGCTGGGTTTAAAACGTCGTGAGACAGTTTGGTCCCTATCTTCCGTGGGCGCTGCAGATTTGAGGAAGCCTGCTCCTAGTACGAGAGGACCGGAGTGGACACACCTCTGGTGTATCGGTTGTCACGCCAGTGGCATTGCCGAGTAGCTAAGTGTGGAAGAGATAACCGCTGAAAGCATCTAAGCGGGAAACTCGTTTCAAGATGAGATCTGCCGGGGCCTTGAGCCCCCTAAAGAGTCGTTCAAGACCAGGACGTTGATAGGTCAGGTGTGGAAGCGCAGTAATGCGTTAAGCTAACTGATACTAATTGCTCGTGCGGCTTGACCCTATAACTTTGATAGCCAACACGCTCACCAGCGTGAAGCTCAAAGTCTGTTATGCCAAGTTAGACGCAGTCAAATACAAAAAATCTGATTCCAGACTCTATGAATTCGTTGTGTTGCCCGAAAAAGCAGCACGACAACAAGTTATGCCTGATGACCATAGCAAGTTGGTACCACTCCTTCCCATCCCGAACAGGACAGTGAAACGACTTTGCGCCGATGATAGTGCGGGTTCCCGTGTGAAAGTAGGTCATCGTCAGGCTCTTACAGC
>NZ_JAUBSF010000172.1:0-5080 GCF_036704615.1 Microcoleus sp. K4-B3 | reverse complement strand
GAATATGGATAAGCTTACTGGGAAAGTTAATGATTAACGATAATGAGATTGATATTACTGCTATTGTCACTACCAGCGGTGTTAAATTGCAAACCGAAGTTAGCGAGATTACCAAAAGTTATTTAAGGATTGAAGCAATCCGCCGCAAGATGACAATGGGGCAATTGATAGATTGGATTGTTGAATCATTTTCGAGCGGTGACGTACCAAAAATCACTTCTTAATTGATACGGCGAATTATTTGAAATTGACCTCGATTTAATCAGGGTTTTAGAAGCCTTGAGCGGGAGGGTTATTTGATACGGGCAATTATTTACTGCCGGGTGAGCACGAGCGATCAAGATTGCGATCGGCAAGAACGGGATTTAAGAGAATTTGCCGATCGCGCCGGGTATGAAGTTATAGAAGTCTTGCGGGAGACTGCCAGCGGTGCTAAGGACGATCGCGCGCAGCGCAAAAAAGTTATGGCGGCGGCTCGGGCGAGAAAAATATCAGCGGTGTTAGTGACCGAGGCTTCGCGATGGAGTAGGAGCACCATCGACCTACTCGGGACGCTGCGAGATTTGAACGACTGGGGAACGTCTCTTGTCACTCTGTCGGGCATCGGCCTGGACTTGAGCACCTCGCACGGTAAATTGATGGCCTCGATCATCTCGGCGATTGCTGAGTTTGAGCGCGACCTGATCCGCAAGCGGGTAAAAAGCGGGATTGCAGCGGCGCGAGCGAAAGGGCGGAAGTTTGGCCGCCCGCGAGTGTCCGAAAGCGCGATCGCCTTTGTGCATCAACTTCGGGCCCAGGGCAAAACTTACTCGCAGATCGCAGCGGCTTCTGGAGTCAGTCGCACAAAGGTTGCTGAGTTGTGCCACCAGAGTTCCGAAGCGTAGCGGCAATTTCGGCGGGGGGAATTCCGGCCGCTAAGAGCGATCGCACTTCGGCGACTTTCGCCTGAGAAATTGGCGAGTCGGTGTTGCCGCCTCTGATGTGTTGGTGTCTTACTCGCCCGCCCGTTTTGTAAGACAATCGGAAATACTCGCCGCTGCGAGCCGTACCGCGCGGCCGATAAGTTGAAACTGCATTAAGCGGTAAATAATCATCAACGAGCGGGGGGATTGATTCTGTAACCGCAGGCTCAACAGGGGTTACAGAATCGTCAGGAGCGGGCGGGGGTGATTCTGTAACCGCAGGCTCAACAGGGGTTACAGAATCATTTTTGTCACTGGGAGGAAGGGCAAGCTTGACTTCGGAAGGGTAGAGATAATCCCACTGACTCGCAAAAGGATTCCAGAATTGCAGTCCCCCGTCTACCGGATCGACGGCGTGGATTTTATAGATGTGACCGCACTTGACGTGTTTTGCTATCGAGGGCAATCTGCGGATTTTTACCCAGTCTCCAGGTTTGTAAAAACTTCCTGTTTCTGCAATTGCCGTGTCAAAGAGTGAAAGTTGAGCGCTAACCATCTCTGTCGTAAGCTCCATCTGTTCGGTATTCCACTTCTTCAAGCATTAGGAGGGCGTACCCAATAGCCTTTTGAGATTTGAATAATGCGTCGCGAGTTAACTTGTCGCCTTCCTCACGAAACACTTTGTCAACAATCCACTCTCTTGTTGTATAGAGTTTCCTTCGCTGTTCGCTTAGTGTTTCTTTTCGGCTCATAATTCTATGCTTATGCCTTCCAATTGGTCTAAACGCCTAACAATTTTTCTGTAGCTGTTAGTCAGTCTGTGAACTTCGACAGCCTGTTTGGTGACAAACTCCATCAGAGCGGCAAGATGTTCTTCGATGTCGTACACTTCATCATTTTTTAGCTTGATGTGAACTTCGCCCGATTCTGGGTTTCGTACGATTTTCATAGATTAAAACTCTCTGGCGGGAACGCCTCAGGGGGGAAATCTTCAAGAGGGAAATTTTGAGACCCTACCAACTTCCAGCCTTTTGCTAAGTGTTCGCGAGCTAGAGGTGAGTCGAGAGAGTTACACATTCTCTTTGCTGCTGTTTCCGCCGTTTCTACAAAATTCGGGTGCTGTGTATTAGCAGCTTTGAGAAACTGAGCACCAGCAACAAGGCAGTATATTTCCCAACCGCTCAGGGTTACTTGTACGGATTTAATATTGTTTAATTCGGCGGCACATCGTTTTGGGTCGAAATCTTCCATGTCTATTTATTGTCTAGTTGTTGTCTAGCAGCAGATCGCCCGAAAGCGACCGATCGGCTAATTTCTACATATCTGTGACTACTTCAAAACCTTCGCTCTCAAGAGCTCGCGTGAATTGTTCCATCGTCGCCGCGGCGGCTGCTAAAACTTCGGGCGAGAGACTCTCATCGTTACCCGCTACAACTTCCGCGACCTTGTAACCGGTGCAGCGACAGCCGAGGTTCTGATGAAATTTCTCGCAGGGTTCGCAGCAGAAGTCCTCGGCAGGCAGGATGTCCTCCGTCGGATTCCAGCCGAGTTCCAGCACCTTGTAAGTTTCGGAGTCTGGATTGAACAGTTGTTGCAACTGGTGAGCCACTTCGATCGCAATTTTGGTAAACGTATCGTCGGCAATCGCTGGGTGACGGGTTGCCAGTTGAATGTGACTGATGATGGCGATCGCTGCGATGGGCGGAATCTCTACTGTCGTCGGCGGCAAGTCCCGCATCGCGTTCACTTCGTCGGCGTACTTTTTGAGGTCGGGGGGAGTTTTCATGTCTACAAATTGTCTACTAATTGTAGACAGTCATTTGACTAGATAAGCGTAGCCATCCTTTACTGTCAATCCGAGTAATTTTGCAAGTTTCTCAGATTGTCGATGGACTAATTCACCTTTTAAAGAAACAGGAAATTTTTCTAAAGCTAATTTAGCTTTTTTGTAATCAGATAAAGGGACAGCTTCGTTGTCTTGATGAGGGTAATGATTCCAGCAGCCGTTTAAATTTTTGGTTGCGATCATCAACTCGCCCTCTCCTATCTCATCATCCTTGCCCTTATAAACAATCAGATTTTTTCCCACACAAATGATGTTTTTGTTCATATAAGCCAACCCAATCTCGAAGGTAGTCTCCCCCATTAAGTAATGCTCTGAGCGGGTTTCAAGGTAGAATTCTAATAATGAAGTACGCTTGAGAGACTGGGCAATTTCACTCAAACAATACAAAGTCACACCTTTTATGCGTGGCAACCAAAACCTATGCTTAACATCTCCGATGTCTAATTTTCCTAGTATAACGTGAGTTCGGGTTAAGCAGAACAGAGCAAGTTGTTATCCATGGCGATTCCTGGCTTTTTGGGTTGATGGCAATAAGCAATCAACCCACAGATAATATTGACAAAGCAGTTAACGGGGGAACGATGTCGGGAATGCTCAATCTGAGAAATATTCTTTAACTGGTCAATAACAGTCTCAACAACAGCACGTTTTCGTAACAGCAGACGATCACTCAAAGACATCAAACGTTGGTAGTGCGTTTATGTAGGGCTTGCTGAAAAAGTGACCCAAGAGGAAAACAAGGATAAATTAGCTCATGAAGTAACCAGGACTAATAAGCTTTTTTTTTCGCTCATTAACCCATCGATTACTTTTCTTAATTCTCCCACCCCTAAAAGTTACGTTTGGGAAAAATTGGCAAAAAAATGCCCAAAGAATCTGTCTGAGTATCCGAGACAGATTCATCACTAAAAAAGTGATGGCTATGGCAGTTTGAGCCGTATCTGGCAGTTTAGCCATGACTCGACCTATGCTAAATCTCCGTTTTCGCAAGTCCCAAATTTACCCTCAATCGCATTCCTAATTTTCTCATCTTCTGAGGCTTGCTTTTTCACTTCTTTGCTTACATCTAATCGCGGTCTTCCTAAAGGGGAACCACTCATTCTTATGCCTCTTTCTTTACACCAAGCTCGGTTCTCTTTGGTTCGATAAATCTTGTCTACATGGACTGATTCTGGATAAAAACCCGTGAATTCTTTGTAAGCTTCTACTTGGGCTTTTAAATCCACTGACTCGTTAAAGTTATCCCAACTAATCCGGTCAAGAAAGATATATCCATCTACACAACTCGCTGACAATTTTGCTCCAAATTCTACGGCTGTTCCTGCTTTCCCTCTCACGATTGGGCGAATATGGGGTTGAGTAATACTCACAATTCGGTCAGGGATACTCTGCTTTTTATTTGACCACATCCATTGCTGTTGCCGATAAACTTCGGCGATGACTAATAAGCTTTTATATTGAGTCTTATTCAGGCTTGAAAGCTTTGCCCCTCCTCCGATTAGCTCGCTCGATAGACCCTAAGTTTTTTTTGATATATTGCAGTTGTTTTCTAATGGCTTTCCTCTTAACTTTTCGGGTAGGGCGGCGTTGCTTGGCTACGGCTAGGTAGTCTTTTCTTGCTAGTCTTCGGTAGGTTCTTGGTTTTTTTTTGAGGGAGTCTGATTCTCCTGATGCAGGATATCAATGATTGACTCGGTTTTTTCTCGCGCTGCATTTAAGATTTTTAAGTCGGTGGGATATGTGATATCTGCTGGCGCACAGGTCGCATCGATTATCAGTTTTCCTCTATTTTTCTGTTCACTTACTTTTTTCTCTTCTGTTGAGTTCTCCTGAGTCACTTCTGAGATTCTCTCTTGGTTTTTCTGTACCACCCGTTGATTGACTCGCTTTACTAAGTTGACCTGAATTCGCTCCCGGAAGTGGACTAGCATTGAAGCCTCGAATGGGGGGTCTTCGCTATATTCCTCCAATCCGATAAAATACTGCAAATATGGGTTCTCTTTGATTTGTTCTACCGTTTCTCGGTCGCTAATTCCTAATTTTTCTTTGATGATTAATGCCCCCAATGCCATTCTGAAGCTTTTGGCTGGGGCTCCCATTTCTGCTGAAAATAGCTGTGCGTATTCTCCTTCAAATTCTGACCACGGTATTAGCTCACTCAGGATTACCCATCGATTCTGGGCTGATAATTTTGGCTCTTCCGTACTTACCGCTGCTCAAATGTTAATAAATAGTTCACAAACAAGTTTTGTCAAAATAAAATATGAAAAAGTTAATGACAAATATACTAAATTTACCTGGCGTGATAGTAGAAGATTACAAACAGACAGCA
>NZ_JAUBSF010000171.1:672-5084 GCF_036704615.1 Microcoleus sp. K4-B3 | reverse complement strand
CTCAATTTTGATGTAGGAACTGACAAGTTTGTCCTCGCCGACGGCTTGACTTTTGAGTCGTTGCAAATTAACTCGACGGCGAATGGCACACTCCTGCAATTTGCTGGCACTGGGGAGGTTTTGGCTCAGGTTTTTGGCGCTAATAATTCTCTGAATGCTGTGGATTTTCTGAGTTTTGCTCCTTAATACCAAAGAGCATTGAATCCGCTGCATTTTTCCTAAAATTCTAGCAACTCGGTTTGTTAAATAAACCGAGTTTTTTAATATTTAATAATAAAAATATTAAGCTGTTAATTATTGGGTAATTCGACTTTATGACGACCATAAAATTGATTGTTAGTGAGCCACTTATTCTTGATAAAAGCCCAAAAACGAAGTTGATGGCTACAAAATTTATAACCATTTTTTGATTTAAATATAGATGATATGAGATTCGGCTGATTGACAGCCCTAAAAGTGGTTTTTGATAAGGACTCAAGTCTTAATAAAAGTATAATAAATTAAGCGACCATTACTACAAAAACGAACAGTTGTCAACTGCTTTTAGGTAATAAACTATCGAATTACACGGTGTATTTTCGTAGATCGCGGTTGTTTTTTTTTATTATAAAATAATTTAACGCCACGTCTGAATTGGCTAAAAAACCCCTAATTTCCCAGGTAAATACAGCGAACTGCTACTTTGGGAAGATGTCGATCAAAAAAAAATCGAAGTAAATAGAACTTGTTAACTATGCGAAATCGAGAAATTAGCAATTAGAAATTTCCCATTAGCAATTAACAATAATATCTACCACTGAAAATTGACAATTAACAAATCAAGGAGCTATGTAACTCATGAAAAATTTATGGTGCAACTACTCTTCACCAATTCACAAATCAAGTTGGGATCGTCGCGACACCGACTGCATAAAAGTTTCTTTGATTGGGGCGCCATTAGTCGGCGATCTGGGGAGCGATATTTCCTGTTTAACAAAAGAGAGTCGGGGCGTCAAGACTCAACCTAAAAAACATTTAGTTTGCATCGACCCGAGGGTAGAGAATTATCAGCATCTTACCAGCGGAGTAAAACCAGGGACAGAGATAATTGTCCTGGATCGAACTCTGGACGGAGTAGAACAAATTACCGATATTCTAGCTAAACGCAGCTTAATTGCCAGCCTTCAGATAGTTGCTCACGGCAATGAAGCTTCCGTGCAATTGGGGTCAACTTTACTAAAGGATGAAAACTTACTAAAGTACGATCGTCATTTGCAGCAGTGGCGAAATGCTTTCAGCGAAAAAGCCGATATTTTATTATTAGCTTGCAGGGTTGGGGCGGGAAAATCAGGGATTGCTTTCGTGCGGAAACTGAGAGAATTAACAGGCGCAAATATAGCCGCTTCCAACAATTTAATTGGCAGTGCAAAATTAGGAGGAAACTGGCAATTAAATGTTACAGCAGGACGAGTAAAAACCGCAATAGCCTTTGAAACAAAAACGCAGGAAACTTACAGTGCTGTCCTCATTACTTTAGTTGACGAAACTTTTCAAGATGCCAGTCTAATAGGGCCTTGGATATCTGGCGTCAGCGGCCCGTCAGACGCTCCAGCTTTAACAGCAGGAACCGGAACGGAGAGTTTTCCGGGTTTGAACATCGACCAGCCCGGCAGCGGGGCTTTGAGATTAACTTCAAGAAGTTTTGACCAATCTACCTTTGCCATCTATAACAGTCAGGTACCAGCCAGCAGCGGCCTTAAAATTGTCTTCGAGATATTTGCCTACAACGGCACTGCACGTCCTCCGATTCCAGCCAATTTGACAGGGGACGGCATAAGTTTCTTTTTGATTGACGGTACTGTGACGCCAACAAAAGCTGGAGGCTTTGGAGGTTCTCTCGGCTACGCCCAAAATACAGACGAAAATCAGTCCGGTTTACTCGGAGGTTATTTAGGAATTGGATTTGATGAATTTGGAAGTTTTTCAACTCAAAATGAAGGGCGTGCAGGCGGAATTCCGGGGGGGATTAGACCAGATTCGGTAACGCTTCGAGGTAGCGAAGCTACGGAATATCAGTTTTTAACTTCTAACTATTTGCCGGGGGGAGTAGATAATATCCCCGATACCGTAAATCCTCTGCCTCCAAACGGGCCGATCAACGCCATTACTAGCACTCGCGACCCAGCCAGAAGAAGAGTTCAAGTTATTTTGGAACCTCCCAGTTCTGCAACGCCAAACCGTCTCACTGTTAACTTTGATCTCAACAATAATGATTCGTTTACAGATGAAGGCGAGACTATTATCGACATTGCCAATTTAGTGGAACTAAACGGGCCAATCCCGCCAACATTCAAATTTGGTTTTGCTGGTTCAACGGGAGACGCAACAAATATTCACGACGTTCGCACTTTGTCGATCCAAACTATAGACGAGCCGCTTACTAAAGCAGATGTTGCGACAACGAAAAAAGGCCCGCCCGCTGCGGCACTGGGCAGCACCATTACTTACACAATTACGACAGTAAATAATGGTCCCAACCCGGCCGAAAACGTGCTGGTTGAAGACCAACTGCCCCGAGGGGCAGTATTTGAAAGTGCCGACGGCGGCGGCACTTTCAATCCGACAACGAGACTGGTCACCTGGCAAACTATTCCGAATTTACCTGTTGGGGCCAGCGTCACCCGTACTGTCACCGTTACCGCCCCAACGACTATCGGCGCTATTACAAACAGTGTATTCAGCAGCAGCAACACGATCGATCCCGTACCCGCCAACAACAGCGGCAGCAGCCCCCAAGCGCGAGTCACCACCACTATCACGAACGATATTGCCGATGTAGTGACGCTCAAAACCGGGCCCGTTACTGCCGCAGCCGGATCGACTGTCACCTACACAATTACGGCAGCTAACAGTGGGCCGAGTCCGGCAGTCAATGTGGCGATCGCCGATAGCATTGTTCCTGGTTTAACAGGAGTCAGCCTGTCGGAGGGCGGAACTTACAACGAAACTACAGGTATTGTGACTTGGCCGGCGATCGCATCCCTAGCCAGCGCAGCCAGCGCCAACAGAACCGTCAGTTTCGCAGTTCCCGCCACCGGCGGCACCGTCGCCAACACTGCTAGCAGCACCTCAACTAGCCCAGACCCCAATCCTGACAACAACAACGGCAGCAGCCCCCAAGCGCAAGTTACCACCACTATTACCGATAGCGCTGATGTAGTGACGCTCAAAACCGGGCCAGCTACAGCGGCCGCGGGCTCGACTGTCACCTACACAATTACGGCAGCTAACAGTGGGCCGAGTCCGGCAGTCAATGTGGCGATCGCCGATAGCATTGTTCCTGGTTTAACAGGAGTCAGCCTGTCGGAGGGCGGAACTTACAACGAAACTACAGGTATTGTGACTTGGCCGGCGATCGCATCCCTAGCCAGCGCAGCCAGCGCCAACAGAACCGTCAGTTTCGCAGTTCCCGCCACCGGCGGCACCGTCGCCAACACTGCTAGCAGCACCTCAACTAGCCCAGACCCCAATCCTGACAACAACAACGGCAGCAGCCCCCAAGCGCAAGTTACCACCACTATTACCGATAGCGCTGATGTAGTGACGCTCAAAACCGGGCCAGCTACAGCGGCCGCGGGCTCGACTGTCACCTACACAATTACGGCAGCTAACAGTGGGCCGAGTGCGGCAACCAACATCACCCTTACAGACAGCATCGTTCCCGGTTTAACCGGCGTTACAGCATCCAACGGCGGTATTTACGACCCAGCCACAGGCATTGTCAGCTTTCCGCCCATTGCCAGCTTAGCTGACGGCGTGACACTCAGCCGGACTGTCACATTCCCAGTCCCGGCGACCGGCACTGTCAGCAACACGGCAAGAAGTACCTCAACCACTAATGACCCGAATCCCGGCAACAATAACGGCAGCGATCCCGGCGCAACTGTTACCACCAGCATCGCCTCTGCCCCGACTCCCACTCCGACTCCCGCACCGACTCCGACTCCGACTCCCGCCAACCTACCGCCAGTAGCCGCCAACGTCAACCTCGAAATCGCCCCCAGCAGCGCTGTGGCGATCGCAGGACTCGGCGGCACAGATCCCGACGGGTCGATCGCATCCTTTACCATCAACACCGTCCCACCAGCAAATGAAGGGCTGATATTTTTAGGCAATCCCGAGACCGGCGGCACGATTGTCACCGCGGGTCAAATTCTGACACCTGCTGAGATTAACCAATTATTTTTCCAATCGACACCCAACTTTACAACAGCAAATTTCACCTACAGCGCTACAGACAACCAGGGCGCTACCAGCCCCGCCAGCGCTACTGTATCGGCGCTGCTGCCGCTGCCAAACCTACCGCCAGTAGCCGCCAACGTCAACCTCGAAATCGCCCCCAGCAGCGCTGTGGCGATCGCAGGACTCGGCGG
>NZ_JAUBSF010000171.1:0-662 GCF_036704615.1 Microcoleus sp. K4-B3 | reverse complement strand
AACCTACCGCCAGTAGCCGCCAACGTCAACCTCGAAATCGCCCCCAGCAGCGCTGTGGCGATCGCAGGACTCGGCGGCACAGATCCCGACGGGTCGATCGCATCCTTTACCATCAACACCGTCCCACCAGCAAATGAAGGGCTGATATTTTTAGGCAATCCCGAGACCGGCGGCACGATTGTCACCGCGGGTCAAATTCTGACACCTGCTGAGATTAACCAATTATTTTTCCAATCGACACCCAACTTTACAACAGCAAATTTCACCTACAGCGCTACAGACAACCAGGGCGCTACCAGCCCCGCCAGCGCTACTGTAACTGCTGTCTCCCAACCAATTTCTCCAACTCCAACTCCAACACCCGCGCCGATACCGACGCCCACACCCGCGCCGATACCGACGCCCGCGCCGATACCGACGCCCACACCCGCGCCAACTCCAACTCCAACACCCGCGCCGGAACCAACACCAACTCCAACACCAACTCCAACACCAACACCAACACCAACAGCCCCGGAACCAACTCCAACACCAACACCAACAGCCCCGGAACCAACACCAACACCAACAGCAGCCCCGGAACCGACACCAACACCAGCGCCATCCGCGACCCCGATATTCGGTCCAGTGCCCGAACCAGATACCGGTTGCGGTTGCCAACC
>NZ_JAUBSF010000026.1:0-72541 GCF_036704615.1 Microcoleus sp. K4-B3 | reverse complement strand
TATTCTCTCCCGGCGCGGTGGCTCTAGTTCTTCTGAAAGCCACCGTTCTCATCTTTATTTAGTCTAAACTACAGTAATATGAAATGTCAGCAAAAATATAGTAAACTGCCATGAGAGTATTATCTAGTTCATAGATCTAATTTAATTAGATTGAGCGCCTTCACTGCATCCCCCAACGTACTCCACTAGATTATTTGCGAGAATTAAATATTATTCGTAAAGCCCGTGCGTACAAAATATTGGTTTAAACTCACATCTTGCACCAATATCAATAATCCTTTTTTGGGCGGGCAGGATGCCCACCCCACAAGAAAACTCATTCTTTGTGGAACCTTTGTGGAACAGGCATCTTGCCTGTTCCTGAGAATGGTGCAACATCTCAGTTTAAACTCACATCTTGCACAAATATCAGCAACGGGCTAGAAGCCCGTTCCACAAAAAATAAACTTGATTGTGGAACGGGCATCTTGCCCGTTCTTAAGAAGAGTGCAAAATATTGGTTTCAGCTAATTGATTAATTCCTAATAATTCGCTTCCTCCTCGTACTCGGGAGTCTTATTTTTCTCAGGGATATTCACCCGAGGAGCCTGGTAAGGCTTCGGCGCCTCATCGTCAGCCCAAGCATCCGCCTCCACATCATCCTCGTACTCGTACTGTACGATCGGCTCTTTCGGGCGAGAACTCTCAGAGCGAGTGTACTGCGGCTTCTCCTCGTACTCCTCCTCGTAATCGTCCTCCTCGCCGCCCCAATTATCCTCTTCGTAATCCTCGTAATCGTCGATCGGCTCAGGCTGCACCGCGCGCATCTGCTGCTGCTGGCGCACCGCAGGCCGATTCCACTGCGAATCCTCATCCCAAGGAACTTCCTCAACCGCAGGCGCGGCTACCCTGCTGCGCATTTCCGGTGCAGGTATCCGCACGCCCGGGCCCAATTGATTTCCCGTAGCCACGGGTTTCGGATAATAACCTGCCTCGTCCTCTTCCCGTTCCCAAGGTGCTTGACCCAAACCAACGCGCTCCAGCAAACCCACACTAAGCTGCCTGAGCCTTTCCTCGGAACCTTCAAACACAATCAAGCGATTCGGGCCGCTGCTGACAATTTCTTCAATCCCCAACTCGTAAGTGCTGAGAACTTGGTCGGGGATTTGAGGGATTCCCAGGGAAGCGATAATTATAGAAACTAACTTACCGTCTTCGGGGTCGAACCTAAAGCCCCGCACCCTACCTAAAAGTTCGCCTGTTTCGGTAATAACTTCGCTGTTAATCAAAATGCTGTAGACTTCAACATCAACATCATCTTCGATCGCGCTCTCATCTTCCACCAACAGCACGTCACCGATTTCGCTGACATTGTTGAGGAACATAAACCTCGGCATTCCAGCGACCGCGAATATATTATCGCGCAGACCGATCGCCACAACTTCCCGCCGGTCTATGTCCACCCACAATTGACTAACCACCCCCAAGCGTTTACCTCTGTCGCGGGTGATGACTTGAGTGCCGAGAATGTCGGAGCGTTGGCAAATTTGTTCGGATGTCATTGTAACTTTAATCCTGATTTATTAAGTACATATATCACTCAACACGATCAGTCGATTTTAGATTTTAGATTTTAGATTTTAGATTTACTCCACAGATGAATGTGGGAGCTTGAACTAGGGTCTAAAGTTTTGATCTATCCACGACTGTTGTCGGCGGCTTGTATCCGTTTTTGGGTAGGGTCATCAACAGACACTCCGGGACTACAACTTCAGTCCTATGACTTGAGTATAAGCTCCCCGTGCTTGAGTAACACCAATTGTACGCTCAGCCGATTGAATCATAGGTCGCCGCAAACTCACAACAATAAACTGGGCTTGTTCAGACTGTCGTTTTATCATTCTAGCTAATCGCTCCACATTTGCCCCATCGAGAAACATATCCACTTCATCAAAAGCGTAGAACGTAGACGGGCGGTAGCGTTGCAGCGCAAAAATAAAACTCAGCGCCGTCAACGACTTTTCGCCTCCAGACATGGAAGCCAGCCGCTGTACGGGTTTGCCCTTCGGGTGAGCGACCAAATTCAAGCCGCTGCTGAATGGGTCTTCCTGGTCATCTAGCTGGAGATAGCCATCGCCTTCGGAAAGTTCCGCAAAGATAGTCTGAAAGTTCTCGTTAACCGCGTCGAAAGCTTCCTTAAAAGCGCGCCGCCTGAGTGTGGTAAAATTTTCGATTCTCAACAGCAGTTCAGTGCGTTCTCCTTCCAATGTCGTCAATTTTTGACTTAATTCTTGAAGGCGTTCTTGAGTGCGGTTGTACTCTTCCAAGGCTAGCATATTGACTGGTTCTAAAGCTTGAATGCGTTTGGCGATCGCCTTTACTTCTTGCTGCAATTCCGTCAAATTGGCTTTCTCGACATTTTCAGGAATCGACGGCACGGGGTCGGGCATTTCCGCCCGCTGCGTTTCCAATAGAGTGCGGATTGCGGCTAATTGTTCCCGACGTTCTTGCTGGGTTTCGTGGAGTTTTTGCAACTGCCATTGTAACTGTTGTTTTGCTAAATGCTTCTCTCGCAGTTGAGATTCCGCCCGATCGCGCTCTCCCTTCTGCACGCCCAATTTTTCCTCAATTTCCCCCAAAGCCGCCTTAGCTTCCGCAATTTGCCGATCGAGTTCTAACTGCTGCGAAACAATGCGAGCGATCGCATCCGCCCCCGCATTTTGCTGCACTTGCCACTCCTGCAATTTCTCGCTACCTTCCTTAATTTTGTCTTCCAAACGCCCGAATTGATTTTCCAAGTCTACAAGGCGTTGCTGGACGTTTCTCAGAGCCAATTCTCGCTCTTGCAGTTGCGCTTCTAGAGCGCGCAAACTCGATTGCATTTGCTGCCATTCGCTGTGACTGTTCGACTCTTCCAACTGCGCCAAAGTTTGCCGGTACTGCTGCAATTGAGTTTCCTGTGCGGGCAATTCTCGTTCCAGCAACTGCAATCTCGATCGCGAATTAGTTAATTCCTGTGTATTTTTGGCAATTTGCGATCGCACTTGTTCCTGTTGCGCTTGCAAATTCTTAATTTCTGAATCCAACTGTTCCAAGCGCAACTGATTTTCGCGCAAATTCTGTTTTGCTTCCATCAATTCTTGGCTGCGAGTTTTGACTGCAACAGACGCGCGGTCGATCGCAATTTTGCACCGTTCCAAAATCCGCTCAATTTCCTCCAACCTTTCTTGCAGAGATGCGATCGTCCGCGCTTCACTAGCAGCCTCGCTAGCCTCAACCGTGCCAAAATGCAAGGTAGATCTGTTAGTAGAACTTCCCCCAGTCATCGCCCCGCTAGTTTCCAAAATTTCCCCGTCCAAAGTGACAATCCGGTACTGTCCCAAATAGCGGCGGGCGTCGCTGAGGTTGCTAAACACAACCGTGCTGCCAAAAACGTAAGCAAAAATTTCCTGATACCGCGAATCGCAATCAATCAAATTAACAGCCGCATCCACAAACCCAGCCGCGCGCCGCAAATTTTCATTCACCGAATACCTGCCGCCTCTAATTTTATTCAAAGGCAAAAACGTCATCCTTCCCGCCCGTTTTTGTTTCAACAATTCGATCGCAGCAGCAGCCACGCTGTCATCTTCCACCACCATATTTCCCATGCGCCCGCCCGCCGCAATTTCCAGCGCCAACTGATAGCGCGGTTCCACCCTGCCCAGTTGAGCCACCAAGCCGCAAACTCCGCCAATTCCGCTTTGCGCGACAATTTTTGCAGTAAACGTTCCCGTCGCTTCTTGCAGTGCTTGAAACTGCACTTCTAGTTTGTCTAATTTGCGCTGTCTTTCCCGCTGTTCTTCCAACAAACGAGTTTGAGTTTCCTGTTGCAGTTGCAATTCTTGTTCGGCTTCGACTAAAATCTGATTCAGCGATTCTACTTGCAAAGATGCAACGCCTTTGGTTTCCCCAAGGCGAGATTGCTGCTCTTTTTTCGCTGCAATTTCCTGTTCCAATACTTGCAGCGATTGGTTTTGTTCTTGAATTTGACTTTGCAGGCGATCGGCTCTTTCGCCAATGGTAGCTTGTTCTGTACGCTGCGGTTCCAAAGTTTGTTGAATTATTTCGATTTGGCGGTGCAGTTCCGTTTGCTGCTGTACCCAAACTTCGGCCGTCGAGGCGATCGCATTTGCAACTTCCCGACTTTCATCTAAACTTTGCTGGGCTGCATCCCGCTGTTCCTGAAAACTCCCCTGCTGAGACTTAACATAAGATATTTCAATCTCTATTTGCTCCAAACTTTGCCGGAATTGCCGAACTTCTTCCTCGGTTTGTGCTATATTAGCCGCCATTTGCCCAGCAGTTTTTTCCAAATCCTGTTTGCGGTTTTGCAGTTGCCGCCGTTCCGCTTCCTGAGTGGCAATCGTCGCTTGCAAAGCCAACAATTCCGACTCTCCCAAAGCTTTAACGCGGGCATTCAGCGCGTCAAGTTCGGCGGTTGCTTCTTGAATTTGGGTGCTAATTGTTTGCAGTTGTTCGGTAAGAGATGCCGAAGTGCGATCGCCCGTTTCGATTTGTTCTCGCAGCTTCCACTCTTGTTGCTGCAATTGCCGGAATTTTAGCACAATTTCCCACTGCGATTTTTCTTGAAATTCCGCCCGCAATTTTTGATATTTTTCCGCTTTTGTGCGATCGGAAGCAAGTCTATCGCGCTGAGAAATCAGCTCTTTTTCTACAATCCTGCTGCGTTCTTCCACCTCCTTAACTTCATCCAACTTCTGCCTAGCTAAAGAGATTTTGCGATCGAACTGAGCCACCCCAGCCAATTCGTCAATGATTTCTCGGCGTTCCTTAGAATTCATTGAAATAATGCTGGTAACGTCTCCTTGCAGCACTACGTTATAGCCTTCGGGATAAATTCGCAAACGGTTGAGCTGTTCGTGAAGTTGAGTCAGCGTGCAAGGTTGACCGTTAATGTAATAAGTTGAAGTGTAAGTACCTTGGCGAGTTACCCGAAGTTTGCGGGTCACACTCCACTCATCCGATTTTCGATTTTCGATTTTCGATTTTCGATTGGTAGCGAGTAGTTGTCCGTTGTTGTCTTGATTTTCTGCGATTTCAATCTCTTCTACGTCTTCAACAGATAACTCATCCGATTTTCGATTTTCGATTTTTGATTTTCGATTGACAGGAGATGATTGGCCGTTGTTGTCTTGAGTTTCGGCAGTTTCTATCCCTTCAACTTCCTCTGCTTCAACAGATAACTCATCTGCTGCATTTTCATCCTCATCTTCATCCCGGGCGAACCATTCCTCTCCCACATCTTCCAGCGCAAAAGTAGCAGTCACGCTAGCTTCGATCGTACCGCGTTTGTTTTGGGCGCTGTTCACCAAATCCGGCAAACGTTCAGCCCGCATTCCCTTAGAACTCGAAAGTCCGAGACAAAACAGCAAAGCGTCGAGGATGTTGGACTTACCAGAACCGTTGGGCCCGGAAACCACAGTAAAACCGGGCAGCACGGGAATGGCTGTCGTGCCGCCAAAAGATTTAAAGTTAGTCAGTTCGATCCGTTTAATGTGAACCATATGCTAGGAGTAGCTTTGGCTCTAGGTTGTTGTCACAGGGTAGCACAGGCAATGGGGCGATCGACAATGTGTAAACTTTCTGGCATGGTCGATCGAACCGACATCTTACACCTTTGTCAACAACCGAGTCGGCTTTTCCTTCAAAAGCTCGTTGACAAAAGTACAACATCTGCGATCCGAGCGACCGCTACAAATGAACGTAAATTTTGATACAGATAACTCCATGAGACTCGATCGAGATTATTTGTGCGATAAAACCTGAAAGCCTTGCCCAGAATCAATGCTAGCAAATATAATCCCGAAAATTCCTCATGTTACCCCTAGACATATAAAAACTTTCCGGTAAAATCGAACCAAAATTAATAATGTATAAAGTAACGAAGCGCATTATGGAGGGCAAACCCATTACACCAGCTCAGAACACGTCTAACCTGCCAGCTTCACCTGAAAGCGACGAACAAGTATTACAAATTTGGGGTCGCGAGCCCCTTAAAGGACACGTCAAAATCAGCGGCGCCAAAAACTCGGCTTTAGTCGTCATGGCAGGAGCCCTGCTATGCCCAGAGGATTGCCGTCTCCGCAACGTTCCCGGTCTAGTCGATGTCGCCCGCATGGGGCAAATTCTCTCGGCTGTAGGAGTCAAATTACAGCAGAACGGCGACGTTTTAGACATCAACGCCAGCAACCTCATAGACGCTCAAGCCCCCTACGAATTAGTCAGCCAACTGCGGGCGAGCTTCTTCATCATCGGGCCACTGCTAGCGCGTTTGGGATTTGCCAAAGTACCCTTGCCCGGTGGGTGCGCCATCGGCGCCCGACCCGTTGAACTCCACGTTCGCGGTCTGCAAGCCCTCGGTGCCGAAGTCCACATCGACCACGGCACGGTTCACGCTTACGTCAAAGGGCCGAACCGCCGCCTGAAAGGAGCCAAAATTTATTTGGACTACCCCAGCGTCGGCGCAACTGAAACTTTGATGATGGCGGCGACTCTGGCTGAAGGAGAAACCGTGATTGAAAATGCTGCTCAAGAGCCGGAAGTCGCAGATTTGGCGAATTTCTGCCGCGCTATGGGAGCAAAAATTCAAGGCGCCGGCACGAATACGATCGTCATTTCGGGAGTTCCCAAGCTGCACGCGGTAGACTATCCAATTATTCCCGATCGCATTGAAGCCGGAACATTTTTAGTAGCAGGAGCCATCACTCACTCCGAAATCAGTTTGTCGCCGGTAATTCCCGACCACCTGACCGCAGTGATTGCCAAATTGCAGACAATTGGGGCGAAAATTATTGCAGAATCCCCCGACATTTTGCGAATAGTTCCCGGCCAAACTCACTCCGCCACAGACATCGAAACTCTGCCTTACCCCGGTTTCCCCACAGATATGCAAGCTCAGTTTATGGCTTTGCTGACGCTGAGCCAAGGAGACAGCTTGATCAAAGAAACCGTGTTTGAGAATCGCTTGCGCCACGTAGCAGAGCTCAACCGCATGGGCGCCGACATTCGCCTTAAAGGCAATGTAGCGATTGTGCGCGGAGTGTCGCTGCTGTCGGGTGCGCCAGTAGTGGCAACAGATTTGCGGGCTTCGGCGGCGTTAGTGCTAGCGGGACTTGCAGCAGATGGTGTCACCACTATCAGCAGCTTGCAGCACTTAGACCGCGGCTACGAGCAGTTAGAGGTGAAACTGCAAAAATTGGGAGCTAAGTTGCGGCGCGTCAAAGAGGGCACAGACCCGGCGACTGCTGAGGCTCCTGTCAATCCCGTGCGATCGGGTTTAAACTGTTAATTAGTCATTAGTCAGCAGTCATTAGTCATTAGGAAACAGGAAGAAGGAAGAAGAAAGAAGGAAGAAAATTAATTCAACCTTTTTCAATTGCCAATTGCCATTTCCCATTTCCCAATGACCAATGACTAACGACCAGTGACTCTTGACTAATGACTCAGGATTAAAATGTCGAACATACCGCTCATCGGTTTGAAAGCAGACCAGTTTCGCCACCCGCTAGACTTGGAAGCCACCAACACGCTCAAACAACTGCCCGGCCTGGATTTGATGGTGCGACAGTTGCTGGGACAAATTGGGGAACAGTTTTTCATGCTGGAAAATCTGGCTTCCAGCGTCCAAGTCGGCGAAAATCAATTGCCCCACCTGCATCAATTGCTGTTGGATGCCTGCAAAACTCTTGATTTGGAACCGCCGCAGCTTTATGTCCGCCAGCATCCGATGCCGAATGCTTACACCTTTGCGATGCGGGGAAAACAGCCTTTTGTGGTGATGCACACTTCTCTGATTGATTTGCTCACAGACGAGGAAGTTAAAGCAGTAATCGCTCACGAGTTGGGGCATTTGAAGTGCGAGCACGGAGTTTACCTGACTCTGGCTAATTTAATTGTGTTGGCCGCCGGTCAAATTTCGCCTGTGGGAACCGTGCTCGCGCAGGGTTTGCAGGCGCAAATGTTGGAATGGTTGCGGTGTGCGGAATTTACGTGCGATCGCGCCGCCTTGCTCGCCACTCAAGACCCAAAAGTGGTAGCATCACTGTTGATGAAACTGGCCGGAGGTTCGCCGACTTTAGCTCCGAAACTGAATGTCGATGCGTTTTTGGCGCAGGCGCGGGCCTACGACGACCTCAGCACCACTCAACTGGGAGAAATGCTCAAACAAGCTCAGACGGCTCAGTTGTCCCATCCTGTACCAGTATTGCGCGCCAGAGAGATCGATCGCTGGGCAAGTTCAAAAGATTATGAATCTTTGCTTGCAGGAAATCGATCTGTGTGTTATGATGGTGAAACGAAAAAGGGCGGGTGGCGAAATTGGTAGACGCATCAGACTCAAAATCTGACACCGAAAGGTATGAGAGTTCGATTCTCTCCCCGCCCACTTCTAAAAAAGCTCAATAAATCTAGGGTTCCAGATGATAAGTCTGGAACCCTAATTTATATTGGGTATCGGGCATCGGGAATTGGGCATCGGGCATCGGGCATCGGGAATTGGGAATTGGGAATTGCGAATTGGGAATTGCGAATTGGTAACTAATGACAACCGTCAACAGTCAACAGTCAACCGTTAACAGTCAACAGATTTTATGGGTGAATTAGCCGCTTTAGGCGCTGCATTTGTCTGGGCTCTATCTTCCACCATCTGGCAGCGAGTGGGACAGCAAATCCCCGCACTGGTGCTAAACTTGCTCAAAGGCGCGATCGCCCTTTTCATGCTCCTTGCCACTGTACTAATTTTAGGCAAACCCTTACCCGCAATCAACCCTAATATTTTAGCAATGCTGGTCATCAGCGGCGGCCTAGGAATTGGCATCGGAGACACCGCTTTCTTTATCGTATTAAAATATTTAGGCGCGAGGCGAACGCTGCTTTTAGAAACCCTATCTCCCCCTTTAACAGCTTTATTGGGCTTAATATTTTTGCAAGAAAACTTATCGCCCATTGCTTGTACAGGCATTCTTTTAACAATCTGCGGCGTAGCTTGGGTAATTGCAGAACGAACAGCCGAAACAACCTTACCATCAAAACATCTTTGGCAGGGATTAGCCATTAGTTTATTAGGACAAACAACCCACGCCGCCGGAGCAGTTTTATCCCGGGCGGCCTTCACTCAAATAGATATTGATCCCCTGTGGACAGCAGCCTTGCGTTTGAGCGGTGGCATCGCAGTCATGCTATGCTTCTTGAACCCAACAAACCTTGACACTTTCCAACAATTAAAAGTGCCAAAAATATTAGGTGCAATAATTCTAGCAGCTTTTTTAGGAACCTATCTCGGAATTTTCCTGCAACAGACTTCGCTGAAATATGCACCCGCAGGAATAGCTCAAGCACTCATTTCTACCAGTCCCCTATTTATTCTGCCCTTAGCCGTGCTGGCGGGCGAAAAAGTCAGCCTTCGGGCTGTTTTGGGGGTAGTTTGTGCGATCGGCGGAATCACCCTATTATTGGGTTTGAAGTGATTAGATGTGAAAATAGAGATTTAAGATTTTAGATTTGATACCAGTTCCCAAAACGAATGAAACTTTAGGTCGGCTCCCAACCATAATAGTCATCAGTGATCCCCAATCTAAAATCTAAAATCGTATGACTGATTATAAAGGCGATCGGCAAAGTCGCAGTTTAGCACTTATTAACCAACAAATAAATTGGCTTCTGCACCAACCAGACGGCATCCTATTTCAACAAAACTCCGGCGACAACTGCATAGCAGTAAAAAAAATAAAATCAGTGCTACTACTGCTTTTAGCAGACAGAGAAACCTTAAGCACAAATGTAGCTCAATCAATCCTAGACCTCAACAATCCGCTAAATTTAATATTTCCCTATGCCAGAGCCATGCTGCTAGCATTAGTCTGGAAAAGTCAACCAAAAACTATCTATATAATTGGCTTTGGCGGCGGCAGCATTCCCAGATTTTTTCACCATTATTTCGCTAACGCGATAGTCGAATGTACAGATATTGACCAAACAGTAGTCGAAGTAGCTCACAAATTTTTTGGCATTCAATTCGACGACAGACTCAAAGTAGCTATTCAAGACGGGCGCGAATATCTAGCCCAACAAAAATCCCCAGTAAAAAAAGATATAATTATCGTGGATGCTGGTTTTGGCAGCGGCTATATGCCCTATAGATTGGTAACACAAGAATTTTACCAACTGTGCAAAACTCGCTTGTCAAGCGCAGGTGCTGTAGTTGTCCACCTGTTCCACAAACAAGAGTTTAATGCGGCGGCGGTGAAAACCATTCAAACTGTGTTCGCACAAATTTATATATGCAATTTTGAAAACGGCAACAGCATTGTCATTGCCACTAATGCTCCAGATTTAGCTAAAAATGAAATTTTCTTGCAAGCCGAACTTATTCAAGATTTCCACAATTTAGGATTTTCCTTAATAGAAATGTCGCTTCAGCTAAAAAAAGTAGCCCAATTGCCGGAATGGGTGAAAAATTGGGAAACCCTGCCAATTTTTACAGATGCTGAAATACCTGCAGGATATTGGGACTGATAAATACACAATTAGGGCTGTTGACGCCAGACAAAAAACTGTAATTTTAGGGTGCTTATAGGCGCACCATCGGGCTGTAGGGTGTTTATTGGCGCACCATCGCTATGCCTGTCGCAAACCCCAATCAGTCAACACTTGATACTAGGAAACATCTCTCTCAAAAATACTTGACAGTGAAATTGCGTCAGTCTATTATAGAAGTAGTACAAACAATTAAAAACATGAGACTAAAAAGTTGGGAGTCTCCCCGCAGCGAGGGCAGAAACTCAAAAGGCAAAGGCGGCTCAGCCAGAGCTCGGCAACTCAAAAAGCAACAGCAAACTCTGCGAAAGCAGTTAAAAGTGCAACACGATCGACAAAACCACCCACAAAACCATCAAGGGAAGGAAACCGATAATTCCTTCCCTTATTTTCTATCTTTCTGCTGCTCAATCCCGCTGAATGTTCGGACAAATCGTGCGAGTAATGCTCGCCTGCGAGGGTTGCTCTTGCCAGCAGTTGAGAATGCCTTGCAACTCCCCCTTCAAAGTTTCTAAGGCAGCTATTTGCCCGGAAATTGCCTCTACCTTCGCCGTTAGATGCTGCTTCGCTTCAAAGCAAGGCAACTCTCCCCGATCGCGAACTTGTAAAATATCCTTAATCTCCTGAAGGCTCAAACCCAGAGTCTGAGATCGTTTAATAAACGCCAACCTGTTGAATACGGTTTCGCCAAACAAGCGATAACCAGCGGGCGAGCGCTTTACCGCAGGAGACAGCAAGCCCATCTCCTCATAGTAGCGAACAGTTTTCACCGACAAACCGCTACAGGCAGCTACGGAGCCAATTTTGTACAGTTTCTCGGCAACAGAAATATTCATAAACCAAGCATCCAAGATCGAAAGACTTTCTTGCCCTATCTTTTAGTGCCTCAGCTCCAGGGAGTCGATCGGCACCTCGCCCAGTCACCATTGCCCGGTAATCTTAATAAGGAGGATTTTTTTTAGACACGTTAAGCACGGGCAACTGAGGTCTAGAAGACTGAGGAGGAAGATAGTATTCGGGAGCAGGTGCGGGTTGTTCGGCTCCAGAGCGGTAAATTTGCCACCAGCGGAGAGCCATCGCCACCCCAGCGGTACCCAGCCCAAAAGCCAATAAAGAGCCACTCGCACCGATGCTGCCGATGGCTGCATCGACAACGCCCACTGTCACAACAAAGCTGGTAATTGGCTCTCTACGGTAAGCTGACCTCAAAAGTCGCGTCCACGAAGCATTCATTTGGTTTTACTCTGTTCTATATTTATTTACAATCTCTAAAACTTAGAGTTGGCGGAACGATCGGGATTTCTAGCTCAAAGACTAGCTTCACCTAAATTAATCTTCTCGCCTGTGGGGAATTGTACGGGAGCGAGGCAAAATTGCCAAGCTTGTCAAATCAAAATTCCACCCGATATACAACACCTCCAAAAGCCAGCTATTGCATTCGGGAACAGATCTCTCTCGGCAGAGAAGTCGCTGGGCTTGTTTGTAATTAATATTTTAATCAATTCCCGAATTTGTCGCGGTCAGCAGAAGTGACACCCGCTGCCGGAAGAGTCAAGACAAAGTGTGAGGCTGACCGCGCCCTTGCTAAAATTAGTTGAGACCTAACCAGGACAGCAAGCCCTGGCCTGTGACATACTCGATAATTAAAGTTAGAGAAAAACCGATCATCGCGGCTCGACCGTTAAGGCGTTCCGCGTAGCTGTTGAAGCCAAACTTTGGCTGTTCCAGTTTGGGAGTGACGGTCGGTTGTAGTTGTGTCATTGCTTTGGGTACCTTGCGATCGACGCTATTCAAATGTGAAATCCAATGTTAGTTACAATTCTTAAACATTGCTACTTCTATTATAAAGAGGGTTAACCGCCGTCAACCGTCCCGGAAGAGAAAAAACTGCTGCCAACTAAAGCCACTTAATTATACCCGCTCAAAATATGACTAATCAGTTAGATAACGATAAGCTTCCTGTCGCCGTACAGCGAGTTGCCTTTGCCCTTCGTACAACAGGCTGGGTTTGCTTCTGGGTACAGTTAGTGCTAGCGGTGGTAGCGGGGATCATTTTGCTCTTTGCCATCCCCTTCGCCATCCCCAGCGCTACCGCCGCTGCGGGTTCAACCAGTGCCGGCACTGGCGGCGGCGTATTTTTTGCCATTTGCGGGCTGGCCGTACTCGCTTACAGCGTATATCGCTCTTTCCGCTTCACCCGCTTGTCGAGACAACTGCGATCGCCCGCTAACGCTGTCCGCCCTAAAAAAGCAGACACCATCAAAGAGGTGCGACTGTCACTTTGGAGCAACTTGTCAGGAATGCTGCTGACGCTGATCGGCGCAGAAGCCATCAGCGGCACGCTTTTAGCCAAATCTCTAGCTCAGCCACAAGCCTTGTTCGGTGCCGCAGTCGATTTGGGCCGATTTATTCAGCCCCTAGACATATTTGTGGTACTCGCCAATACTCACGCCACTGTTGCCCACTTTGTCGGGATTTTCGGGGCTCTTTGGTTGCTCGATCGCATCCACAAGCAATAGAAAATTGCAATCGGGAATCGGGAATCGGGAATCGGGAATCAGGAATCTCGCACTCTCCCCCACTCTCTCCATCTCCCACTTTCCCATCTCCCAGTCTCCCCCAACCGACATCCGGAATCACTGCCAAGCTGTCGAAGAACGTACTCAGATACCTTCTAGCAAGACAAAATAAATATCATGGCACTGAAACCCGAGGCTTATTTTGGGGTGACAGATCACGTAACTATTGAAATTTCTCAAGAAAGTTTTCGTTCTGTCCTCAGTCAAATAGAATCTGAACTCCTCTGTAGCGACACCTATAGCCACGCTCTAGCTAGCTTGCAAACAATGTTGGGCGAAGCCGCCTCCGCTGCCGAAATTTTAATTAGAGCAGTTAGCAGAGAAGCCGTCAAGCTCGCATTTGACCGATTTCCCAAACAAAACAAAATTGAACCGCAAGTAGCCCAACAGAGTTTTGCTGCTTTAAGTCCCGCCATTGAGACGGTCACAGAAATTAAAGAATTGGAGCCACCAGTAGCTGTTCCTGTCTTCTATTGGCGCAGCGCTACTGTGGAAGCGCTGCCCCAAACCGAGTCCGACACAGAAAATTCTGATCGAGACATTAACACTTCTGAAGACAGCAAACAAGCGCCCCAAGACGAAATTAAAATCGAGTCCGCTGCACCTGCAACTGTCACCGTCCCCGGAAAATCCTTCCCACGGTTCGGTTTTCCCAAGAAGCCGAAAAAACTCACCAAGGAAGAAGCAGCAGCTTTAGCCGTTCAACAGCGAGAAGAGTGCCTGCAGGAGTTGGGTAGAGAATTGCGTAAGGGACGGCAAATTCGCTCCCTATCCCTGCAGCAACTCCACAGTCAAACTCTCGTGCCGCTGCACCACATCGAATCGATCGAAAATGGGGAAATCGACAAACTGCCCCAAGATATTTACGTTAGAGGTTTTATCCGCAGACTCGGCGACGCCTTGGGACTAGACGGTAGCGCCATGGCGAATGCTTTGCCCAAACCCGAGCCGAGCCCAATTCCCAGTATGTATGTGTCTGTTTCCGATTCCGAGTCAGGCGAAGGCTTTCAAATGCGTCCGGTGCATTTGTACATCGGCTACACCGCTTTGATGGCTGGGGCTGTAGGGGGTTTGGGTTGGCTGTCGCAGCAACCCGTGGTCCCCGGAGCACAGGCAGTACCTCCAACGCAGGTGACACCGCCAGCCTCTGTTGCACCGGCTCAGAAGACCCCAGAAAAAGCACCTCAACCGGGTTTGAAGAAGTCTAACAGTCACGGGGGAATGATTATGGGGGCTGACATGGCGCCGCCGGAGGTGATCTTTGGTTAGTGTGTGTCGGGCGAGCGATCGTCCGACAACTCTCTTGGCGCAGGTGAACTCGGAAACCCGGTTTCCTAGTTCACCTACATACGGATACTTGCTTGAAGAAATGAGTCCTGGAGAGCAATCACGGTTGAGATTTTAGTTCAATCCCCGATTTTGATCCATCTGTGGAGTCAATTCTAAAATCTTTAATCTTTAATCTTTAATCTTTAATCTCAAGTCGCCGGGCCGTGTACCCAAAGTGATTTTTCAACTGCATCAGGAAACCCGATATGTGCGATAAACTATCTATTTGACCACTCCTCAAAGAGGTTTCCGATAAGATGAGTTCTCCAGCCACCGCTGCTTTCTCCGATCTCGATCCGCTATCGACTCACTCGCCAACAGTCACGAGTTTGGCGGCACCAGACAGTGCTTTGGTAACGGCGGCTCAACTGCCACAACAATCTTGGACAATAGAAGATAGTGAGAAACTCTACCGAATTCAAGGTTGGGGCGAACCGTATTTTTCGATCAATGCAGCCGGTAACGTTACAGTTTCTCCCAAGGGCGATCGCGGCGGTTCCCTCGACTTGTGCGAACTGGTAGAATCCCTGAAACAGCGAAATTTGGCTTTGCCACTGTTGATTCGATTTTCTGATATTTTGGAAGACCGGATCGAGCGCTTAAATTCTTGTTTTGCCCGAGCGATCGCTCGGTACAATTACAAAAATGTCTATCGCGGTGTCTTTCCAGTTAAATGCAACCAGCACCGACAATTGATTCAAGATTTGGTGCGTTTCGGTGAACCCCATCACTTCGGACTGGAAGCGGGATCTAAACCCGAGTTAATGATAGCTTTGGCGACCTTAAAAACCCCAGGCGCTTTGTTAATTTGTAACGGTTACAAAGACCGCGAATACATCGAAACTGCTATTTTGGCGCAGAGGCTAGGGCAAACTTCCGTAATTGTGCTGGAGCAAATAGAGGAAGTAGAACTCGCAATCGCCGCGAGCAAAGCATTAGGAATTAAACCGATTTTGGGAGTGCGAGCAAAACTCACTACCAAAGGGGTTGGTCGCTGGGGAGGTTCCACGGGCGATCGGGCAAAATTTGGCTTGACAATTCCTGAAATTATGCGTGCAGTCGGCGAACTAGAAAAAGCTGGAATGCTCAATTGTTTGCAGTTACTGCACTTCCACATCGGCTCCCAAATTTCCTCAATTAGCGTCATCAAAGACGCCATTCGAGAAGCCAGCCACATTTATGTAGAATTGGCTAAATTGGGAGCTAATATGAACTACTTGGACGTAGGCGGCGGACTCGGTGTTGACTACGACGGCTCTAAAACAAACTTCCACGCTTCCAAAAACTACAATATGCAAAACTACGCTAACGACGTAGTAGCGGGAGTGAAAGATGCCTGCGACGAGCGCAAAATCCCGGTTCCAATTATCATTAGCGAAAGCGGGCGGGCGATCGCTTCTCACCAATCAGTGTTAGTTTTTGACGTACTCGGTACTAGCGATGTCCCCAGAGAAGTACCAGAACCAGTAGATGAAAACGCGCACCAAATTCCGCGCAATCTCTACGAAATTTACCAATCTATCAGTCCCGAAAATTACCAAGAAGTTTATCACGATGCTATCCAATTCAAGGAAGAAGCAGTCAGTTTATTTAACTTAGGCTATTTGGGAATTGCGGAACGGGCGAAAACCGAACAGTTGTACTGGGCTTGCTGCGATAAAATACAGGCGATCGCGCGGCAAAAAGAATATGTATCGGAGGATTTGGAAGACTTAGAAAAAGTGATGGCGTCCATTTATTACATTAACTTATCTGTTTTCCAGTCTGTACCGGACAGTTGGGCAATTAACCAATTGTTCCCAATTATGCCAATTAACCGACTCGATGAAGAACCAACTCAACGCGGTATTTTAGCCGATCTTACCTGCGACAGCGACGGCAAAATAGACCAATTCATCGATTTGCGAGATGTAAAGTCGGTTTTGGAACTGCATACTCTCAAACCTGGAGAACCTTACTATTTGGCGCTATTTTTGGGAGGTGCTTATCAAGAAATTATGGGCAACCTTCACAACTTATTCGGCGATGCAAATGCAGTTCACATTCAGCTAACACCTTCTGGCTATCATATCGAACACGTTGTGAAAGGAGACACTATGAAAGAAGTCCTCAGCTACGTACAGTACGATTCAGAAAGTTTGGTTGAAAGCATCCGCCGTCAGACAGAAGCAGCTTTGCAGCAAAATAAAATTACTCTTTCCGAGGCCCAACTTTTGCTGCAAAATTACGAGCGGAGTCTCAGCCAATATACTTATCTTCAGTCTTAAAATGTAGGGTGCAACCTAAGCACCTTGCCAGAATTGAAAGCTGAGATAATAACCGTAAAAGTAAGGTGCGCACTGCGCACCTTACCTTGAGCAATTACCAATTACCAATTATTCAGGATGACTACCGAGAATTTCTGCGATCGCCCGCCGCTCTTCTCCGTGTTGAGTGGGTAAAACTTGGCGAGCGTCAGTAATCAGCCAATCGAGAGCCGCCGCTTGCAAATCGATCGCAGCCCCAGTTTTATCAACGCAGTAGCGCCCGAACACCAGTTTATCAACCAACCGCACCTCCGGACCCAAACGGGAATACTCAAAAATTACGCTGTTTTCCACAGTGGCACCACTGCAAAGCCAACAATTTGGCCCGATCATTGTCGGGCCGACAATTTTTGCTCCATCCTCAATGATCGTCATCCCCCCAATGTACACAGGCCCAGTAATATCAACCTTATCCCAGTTGACAGCTACATTCAAACCAGCGTAAATGCCGGGGCGCACTTCAATTCCCGGAATCGAAACATTTTTAACTTGTCCGAGCAGGACGCTCTGAATTGCCCGCCAATAGTCAGGAACTTTGCCGATATCCACCCACTCAAAGTCCATGCTAATCCCGTAAAAAGGCGCGCCTGCTGCTACTAGCGCGGGGAATAACTGCGAACCGATATCGTATTCCTTACCCGAAGGGATGTAATTGAATATTTCCGGTTCAAAAATATAAATACCAGTGTTAATGTCGGTACTCAGAGCTTCTTCTACAGAAGGTTTTTCTTGGAAAGCTTTAATTTTGCCAGAATCGTCTGTTACCACCACTCCGTAACTGGGAACCTCCTCGCGGGGAACCGATTTCATAACAATAGTAGCGATCGCCCCTTTTTCCCGGTGCCACTTCACAGCAGCAGTCAAGTCCAAGTCAATCAAAGCGTCGCCGCAGAGCACCACAAAAGTATCATCAAAAAACGGCGAGAAGTCCTGAATTCGTTTCATGCCGCCAGCCGAACCGAGAGCGTCTCCAATCATTTCTCCCTCCTCAATTCGCCCTTCAAAAGAATAGGCAATTTGTACCCCAAACTTTTGACCGTCGCGGAAGTAGTTTTCAATCACGTCTGCCAAATGGGAAACATTGACCATAATCTGGTCAAATCCGTGCTGGCGGAGTAATTCAACCAAAAACTCCATCACTGGCTTTTGCAGGATGGGAATCATCGGTTTGGGTATTGTCTGAGTAATGGGACGGACGCGAGTGCCTTTACCGGCCGCCAGAATCATCGCTTTCATTCTTAACTTCCTCAACCCTCTGTTAATTGATATAAACTCAACAATTAGATGCTAGCGGTTGCGATCGAATCGATCGATCGCAGCAAAATCCTGACCTGTTTATAGGCGACATCGTACCAGGCTATCAATCATTTATTGCTAATTTACCTAGATTTAACGAACCAGAAATCAGAAATAATATCAAGTCCGGGTGAATGCACGTACAATTGCCGTAGGAGCGGGTTCGCCTGGATAGCTGTCAAGAGTTCGAGAGACTGGTAAACCCGCCCCAAAACCCGATCTGATGCTCCTCCAAGCTCAAAGCGCGCGGATTTTGAGGTCTTGGTAAAACTCCTCTTGAAGCAACTCTACTTTAGACTGAGCCGACAGCAGCAACAACGCCCAAAAAATACCCACGCGGTCATGATTTGGCAAGTGAAATTCCCCAGTCGATACCGGGACTTCTGCGTCAACAGAGGAGTGCAAATCCTTATGATGCCAAAGTTCCAGCAGTTGTTCCAAGTCGAGCCAACCCTCGTCAATTTCCGAGCCCCGTTCTGCCAGAAACCGATCGAGTTCACTAGCAGTTTCCACCAAATTTTCTTGGTGAGCTAGCTCAAAGATAGCCTGGGCTGCTTGCGAGCGCATTTTTGAGGTAGGGCGGCGCCGGGGGGTAACTGTCTGCTCCATTGCTGCTTTCATTAGCTGCAACTGCTCGATCAGTTCTGGGAGGGTCACCGGGCGTTTTTGCGGTAGTTGAGCTACACCCCGACGGCGCAATTGCCGCTCCAAATGCTGGGGCAAGTGTCGCCCTCCTGAGTGCTCTGCGTCTTCGAGTGTCGCCTCGTCGGCCGAGTCGGAATTCGCGGGGGGTTCTGAGAGGACGATACTTTCTGCTTTGAGCAACACCAGCATTGAAGCGTACAAAAATGCTTGGCCGGAGTGAGACAAATCAGAGAAATCCGTCGTCTGATCGGCATCGCAGGCGTTCGTAAGCTTGCTCAAACATCGATCGAACACTTCAATGACCTTAACGTCCCAAGGATCGATTTCTCCCCGTTCGGCTAGGTCAATTAAAATTGCGATCCCTTCGGAAATCGTTTCTAAGCCATCTTGGTCTCGGGAAACGGCCATTAGATTTTAGATTTTAGATCTTAGATTTGAGATTTTCCCTCTCCGAAAATGAGAGAGCATATCAAGTTAATTGGCGGTCATTTCAGCAGCTTTGGCCTCAATAGCTGCTGTTTCTAAACTGATCGGTTCTGCACTTTCTAACAAAGGTTGTTTGGCTTCTACTTCTGCTTTATAGCGTTCTAGATCTTGTTCTAATTCCTGAATCCGCTGCTGTTTTTCGCGAACTTGGCGGATCTCTTGGCGCGAGGCGAGGGTTCGCTGCATTCTCGACCACAGACTGAACAGCCACGCTAGTGTTGCCCCTAATCCGGTCGCTACAATTAATTCTACGCACAGCGGAGCTTTAACTTCGACGCCTTTGATAACTTGAATCGCGACGGGCTGTGTATTTTCGATGCTGAACAATACTAGAGCCAAGCAAATCAGAAAGATAAAGAAGAAATTTAGCGATCGCATTTTCTCTGTCCCTAATTATCAATTCAGGTTAAGCAAATTGTTGGGAATTTGTCAACTGTTTTTTGGCAGATGCTCCCAGTTTTTTTGATAATATCAAATCTGCTCAATTAACCATAATATCCGGGGAGGGGCGGGTTTATTGTAGCTCTGAGAGTTGATTGAAGAGATTGGTTAACCCGCCCCTGCAGGACATATTCTCTTTAGGTTTGACCGATGTTTTGCGGTTTCTTGCCGATTCCCAGTGCGGGCAATATTTGATATTTCAAAGCAATGCCCGCCGCCACAAATAAGGCAATAATCAGCGCCCCAATTCCTACGGGACTGGGAATCCAGAATATCGCCTCCAAATAGTTAACTTCCCCGGGTTTGAGCTTCCAAACTAACTGTTTTCCCTGCTGATAGCTTTCGGGAACCAGCGCACCGGCGACAGTTTGAATACTTTCGGCGCCCCAAGGCGTGTTCAAGCTAAAGTCTAACTCCAAAAGTCCCCCCGGACTCAGCAGCAGACTGCCGTTAGAGGAAAGCAGAGAAAGAGAGCGCAAATCCAATTCTAAACTCAACCGATTTCGCAGCACCAATAACAAATTATTCTGCTTGACACTCAGGTGAGATTCAAACTTCGGCAAATCGGTTTCTAGCGGACTTGCGACCCGAGATTTTGTGGTTGGTGCGATCGGATTGTAAAATTGGTTGAACTTGTCTTGCAACTCGGCTCCATTATTGAAAGGAATTCTGACTATAACTTCTGTCTGGGAAAGCCGTTTAGTTTTTCCGTCCAGCAACCTCACCCGGCGTTCTACGCTTTTCAACCATTCTGCAACAGTTTGGCTGCTGAAGCTCGTCAACCTTTCCCCCAGTTTAATGTGCTGCACGATTTCGCCGCGAGTTTGACTTTCAAAGTTAACCCCGACATCGTACTGAACGCATCCAGTCACTAGAGTTAAAAGGCAAAAAACCAAAGGTAAAAGAAAGAAAAAGTGCTTTTTCTTCTTCCGAGTTCCATCCTTGACATTTTGCTCTTTCATTGTACCTTTTTCCCTGTTTTTCCCTATTTGCATGAATTAGCAAAGCGTTGAATGGCCGACACTGTTTCTATGTTTGTTTTGCACGTCTGGACTTACGAACCGCTTACCAAAAACCCGGTTTCTGGGTTCCAGAAAGGCGATTTCACAGAGGATTTGTGGCAGAAGCCGGTTTTGTTGACGTGAGTGCTAACATTTTGCTGGCAGCAGTGTCGGCCTTACCTGGAATTAACCGCACTGAACTTATTGCCTGGAAGCTACACCCAACTGTTGAAACAGCATACTCGGCAAATATGCCGCACCGCCTACCCATTCGGCTTCGCTGCTCAAATCTGCCAAATTTTTAAAGGCTTCAAAAATGCTGCCTGCCACCATTGTATTCTTGACGCGGCCGACTATTTTGCCTTTTTCTACTTTATAGCCTAAGTCCAAATTGACAGAAAATTCGCCAGCTAACTGATTGGACTGACCGGCACCTAAAACTTGCTCTACTATTAGACCTTCGTCCATGCTAGCAATCAAGTCTTGAGTGGCCGTATTTCCTGGGGAAATGCAAAAGTTAGTCAAATCAGGGCCTGGGCGAGACAATCCGCCACGAAAACCGTTGCCGGTCGATCGTACACCGGCGCGAGCTGCCCACCTGCGATCCCAATAAAATCCGGTGACAGTACCTTTGTCTATCAAGACTTTGCGGGTGGTGGGTGTACCTTCGTCGTCAAAGGGACAAGCAGAAGGGCCTAAAGTGGGGTCTTCAAAAAAGGTAAAGCGTTCGTCAAATAAGGTTTCGCCGATTTTGTCGGCTAGGGGAGAGGCTTTTTGAACTACTGTTTGACCTGAAAGGATGGTATCAAACAGGCTGCCGAGCGTGCTAGCTGCAGCTCTGGGGGTAAATAATACTGGGTAGGAACCGCTGATTATGGTGGCTGAATGTTCGGCGAGGCGGTATTTTTCGAGGAGTGATTGGAGGATGCTGTTGGTGTCCAGGGGCCGATCGCGCGCGACATCGTAACTGTATGCTTGCATAAAGTCTTCTCCCTGTACCAAATTTCCCGCGATCGAGCCGCTGACTATTTGGCTGCTTCTTTCGGCATACAGGTCTTGCGTGGTGGCAATTTTCACTCTGCCGCTGCGGACGTGAAAGCCCACATCTACCATAATATCGGGATTGTAGGCGTGAACTTGCTCGATCAGGTTTTTGCCGTTTTCGACTAATTCTTGAGTTGTGGGCGGAGTGTAGGTGGTTTCCGGGCCTTTAAGGTGGAAGTTGGAGGCTAGTTCAAATTCTGCGGGGTCGCCGATTTCGGCTGTTTGAATCGCTGCATCTACTAAATCGTCTATCCGCGTTAAATCTGTGGAACTAGCAAAACCGATTTTGCCATTGTAAATCAGCCGGAGTGCTACGCCTTGCAGTGCTTTGGTTTGCAGGGATTTGAGGCGATTGTTTTCAAATTCGATGGGGGTGTCTTGACTCGACAGGTAGTATACTTCAGCGGCATCCGCGCGTTGAGAGGCCAATTTCAAAATCTGTTCTATGGTTGAATCGCTCACAATAATAGCCTTTCTGGTTTGGTCTTTTTTTTATTTTAGCAATTATCGCTATTCAACTTCTGACCAAGAATTTCTTGATGGTACCCGCCACGTGATTTATCCGTGGAATCAATCCAAAATCGCAAATCGAAAATCCTCAAGCCCCCGCATTTATCCGTGGGGTCAATCTAAAATCTAAAATCTAAAATCTAAAATCGATTGACTCCTGCCTCATGCTCGATAATTAATCCGTGTTTCCGTGTCAAAATCAGTTTCGTTCCTTACTTCTTCCTTCTCCTATAATTGTAATTCACACTGTTTAAAAACATAGTTAACGGCTGCAAACAACCGCTCTAAGTCCTGAATTGTATAGAAAATTTTATTTTGAGTAAACATTTCTAATTTGAGCTTGCCAAACTGCCACATTGCCCCATTAGAAACAATACCAAAGATAGTTTGTTCGGGTTCATTGTTAAGTCGCTGCACGGCGATCATTTCTGCCAAACACTGCCCCCATCCTTCATCAAAGGCGCTCTCTTTCTTGGCTTCAACTAATATGAAATAGGGCTTGTCAAAAACTACTGTGCCGAGGGGTGAGCGCTTCGCCAATATATAATCTGGAATTCCGGACAGATTCTCATTATAGACTAAGGTTTGGTGACTCCAGAGGAGAAAATTACTTCGATAATTTTTCCAAACTTCTTTTAATACAGGATAAATGATATTTTCACAAAGGGCGATTTCCGAGTTGTCAAATACTCCGTCATTGAAAATCAATTCTAATTCATTCCGAAAAACTTCGCTGACTGCAAATTCTGTTTCGACAATGAAATTATCCCGTAGGTAATTAATTTGGAATTCTTTGGCGACGGCGCTGATACTTTTATAATTGCTAAAAGGCATTGCTTAATTTCTCTCAGTGGGGGTGAGGTGCGCGGCCAGGCGCACCCTAGAGATAGAGTTTGTGCGAATGAAAAAATGATTAATAACTAATAAATAAGCCGCCTAAAATTAGCCCTATCGCAATTAACGCCACCCAAATAAACCTATTATCTTTCGTATTAACCTGACTCAAATCTACGGGTTCTGGTACGGCTGGCTGGGGTTTAGCGTACTTGATATCAGCGTTCGGATTGGCTTGAAAACTGATTGATTGATTTTCATCTAAAGCTGCCAAATCAGGGATTTTCACCATCCATTCAGGAGGGATAGTGAGTTTGGGAGCTTCGAGAATGAACAGCAAGCGCTTTGCTTGCTGGCGGGTTTCTTGGCGGGGATGGCGGGTGAGCGAACGGCAAAGCTCGATCGCCCTTTCTGTATTGCCAGAGGCTTCGTAGGCTGTCACTAGCCACATCTGCACCTCGCCGCCCAACCGGGAATTTCGATCGACTAAACCGGTAGCTGTTTCTAAACTTTGCACAGCTTCAGCATACCGGCCACTCTCAAAAGCTACTTGCCCAGCTTGGTACTCAGTTTGAACAATTTCTAACTTTTCTGAAGTCACGAGCACCCACCCAATTCACAAATATTACTTCCCAAATTCCCCAAACGCTAGAATTCGCTGTTGTGTTGCGACATACCCGACTCGTTGTCGCGTTTGGAACCCAGCAAGTCTAAATGGTCTACCTTAATTACCGGCTTCGAGCGATTTGAACCCGTATTGCGGTCTTGCCAGCGATCGAACTTCAAAGATCCTGTTACGCCAATTAGAGACCCTTTGCGAACGTAGTCAGCAGCAATCTGCGCTGTTTTGCCCCAGATTTCCAGATTGAACCAGTCTGGTTGATCGCTGTTCTTGGTTCTCCGGTTCACTGCCAGCGTCAAACTACACTTAACTGTACCCGACTCAAAATACTTGACGTCCGGGTCGCCGCCGACGCGGCCTACTAAAGTCACAACATTAAGACTCATAAACTTTTTTGGGAATGTGGTCGATCGGTGATGTAGTTAAACAGTCCACACGCGCACTAGCCTCCAAATTGAACTTGGAATAGCGCTTCTGAGGGCTTCATCCTGATTTTACACCCAGTTAGCAGAACATATTGATGGTGGATGATTGGCAAGTCTGCGCTCAACCTGAGCTCGACAATGTACATTTCTGACTAGACTCAGGATGAAAAACGTAATAGAATCCACCTCGGTTACACTTTTGTAACAACATTATTGCACACAATAGTATTTTAGTTTTTGGGGGGGGTACAAATCAGTGGGTCTTCTCAATCGATTTTCGTTATCTAGAGATATGGGTATCGACCTCGGTACTGCTAACACGCTCGTTTATGTATCGGGCAAAGGTATTGTTCTGCAGGAACCTTCTGTAGTCGCTATCGACCAAGATTTAAAAATACCGCTGGCTGTTGGAGAAGAAGCCAAAAAAATGCTCGGGCGCACGCCAGGGAACGTCATAGCACTGCGCCCGCTTCGCGACGGGGTAATTGCAGACTTCGATACGGCGGAACTGATGCTCAAGACTTTTATCCGCAGGGTTCACGAAGGCCGAAGCTTAGTTTCGCCGCGGATAATTATTGGCATCCCCAGCGGTGTCACCGGAGTCGAGAGACGTGCTGTCATTGAGGCGGCGACTCAAGCCGGTGCTAGAGAAGTACGGTTAATTGATGAACCCATCGCCGCGGCGATCGGAGCTGGACTGCCTGTTGCTGAGGCGACTGGCAATATGATTATAGATATAGGCGGAGGTACGACGGAAGTTGCGGTTTTGAGTTTGCAAGGTACGGTGATCAGTGAGTCTGTGCGGGTAGCCGGCGACGAACTCAATGAGGCGATCGTCCAATACATGAAAAAAGTTCACAATTTGGTCATCGGCGAACGCACTGCTGAAGAAATTAAGATTCAGGTGGGTTCTGCATATCCAACTCCAGAGGATGACGATGTAATGATGGAAGTGCGGGGCTTGCACTTACTGTCGGGTCTGCCGCGAACTGTTACTATCAAAGGCCCAGAAATTCGCGAAAGTATGTCGGAACCGCTTTCAGTAATTGTGGAAGCTGTCAAGCGTACTTTGGAACGCACCCCGCCGGAATTAGCAGCAGATATTATTGACAGGGGAATTATGCTGGCTGGTGGTGGCGCGCTGATGAAAGGTTTAGATACTCTGATCAGTCACGAAACAGGAATTGTCACCCACGTGGCAGCAGATCCGCTGTGCTGTGTGGTTTTGGGAACTGGTAGGGTATTGGAAAACAAACAGTTGGAACGGGTTTTCAGCGGGCAGTCGTCGCGTAATATGTAGTTAACAAATTTGGGATTGTGGATTTAGAAATACGGCTGCAATCTCAAATCTAAAATCCTGACTTAACAATTTTAGATTAGTGAAATTATGCTAAAAAATACATTCCGAAAGTGGTGGGATCTGCGGCTGCAAATTGCTCTTTTAGGTTTAGCTGTAACTGCCGCTTGGGGAGTTCGACAAACACAAGGTGCGGCAGTATTTGAAGTTTACAATTGGGTGACTCGTCCGTTTCACGCCAACGGCTCTGGCCAAGAGGAACTCATCTCGGCGCGCACTCAAGAATTGCAAGCGCAGCTATTAGAATTAGAAAATCAAAATCAGAAGCTAAAAGAGCTTTTAGGTTACGTTTCGGGTAAGAAACCTCAAGGAATTGTAGCTCCTATTGTCGGTCGCAGCGCCGACCACTGGTGGCAGCAAGTAACCTTGGGGCGCGGCAGTAACGATGGGATTAAAACAGATTTTACTGTGATGGGTCCCGGCGGTTTAGTAGGCAGGGTTGTCAGCGTTACTCCTAATACTAGCTTGGTGCTGTTAGTCAGCGACGCTACGAGTCAATTGGGTGTGGGAATTACCCGCAGTCGCCACATGGGTTTTATGCGCGGGAAAGGCGGAAATCAGGCTGTGATGGAGTTTTTTGATAATGTTCCCAATGTCAAGCCTGGGGATGTGGTTTCAACTTCTTCTTTTAGTCAGTTGTTCCCTCCTGGTTTGCCGGTGGGAAAAGTGGTTTCAGTGGATATGAATAAAACTCCGGCTCCAGAAGCTGTAGTTGAGTTCTCTGCACCGATGAATGCTCTGGAGTGGGCGGTGGTTTACCCCCACTCTAAGCAAGCCGAACCGAATGATTCACAGAGTCAATCTTCAGCAGCATCTGAGGGAGCACAGAAACAATGAAAGCTTTATCTCGGATGTCTTCGCGATCGCGCCAATTTCTCAATTTCGCAGTTACATTTCTATCTGTGATGCTGTGCATACTGATATTGCCCACTCGGATGCCGGGAATGGAATTGCTGGGAATTGGACCTAACTGGCTGTTAATTTGGTTGGTAGCTTGGAGTATTAAGCGGAAACGTACAGTTTGGGGAGCTGCTAGCATGGGCTTGGTTTTGGGGTTTCTTCAAGATGCGATGACGGCTCCTCATCCCACCCACGCTGTCAGTCTAGTTGTTGTAGGAGTCTTAACAGTTGTTTTGCAGAAAACCTGGTCGATTCCGGCAGATATTGTTGAGAGAGATCCGATTCCGATCGCGTTAATTGTGTTTGGGATGGCGGTGGTAGCGGAAACGGTGATGGGGCTGCAATTTTTTGCTATGGGCGATCGGGCTTTACTGGAAATTTGGAGCTATCACCAGCGAGTGGCTTTGTGTTCTGCTATTCTTAGCAGTCTTTGGGCTCCGGTGATTTATTTTCCCCTCAATCGCTTGTGGGAAATGACCAGGAATGTAGAAAAGCCTTAGTTAGTCATTAGTCCTCAGTCAAAAGTTAACAGTCAACAGTCAACATTTAACTGTTAACTCATTACTGTTAACTAGAATCATTCTACTATTACTTGCTGGCCGGAACCTAATAAGTGATGAACGGCAATAATCAAGTCGCTGAGAATGAAATTAGGTTGGTGCTTTTGTAGTTGATAGCGGCTGCGAATTCCGCAGGTAACGGCAATTGTAGGTATTCCTAATGCTTGTCCTGCGAGGATGTCTGCTTCTGTATCTCCGATCATCCAAGCCGAACCCAGCGATGACTCAAATTCTTCTGCAACTTCAGCCAGCAATTCAGTTTTTAAGGCTGTATAGTTGTGATAGGCGGCATCCGCCATCTGAGTTCCGCGAATGGTGGTAAACAGTCTGGCTAAACCGTAATTTTGTAACAGTTGAACGGCTTGATTTCTCGGCCGCAGGGTGACTAAAATCAGTCGCACGCCGCGAGAGTGCAGAAGTCCGATCGCCCATTGCACTCCCGGCTGGATGCGATCTAAGTGCAACAAGTCTGGCTGATTGACAATCTGACTCACGCATCCGAGAAAAACGTGAATTTCTTCTCCCGACAAGCCGGAACTTTTGGCTATTTCAGCATCGGGCACTCGGTTCTGTTTCATTTGCCAAAACTGCTGTTTGCTGAGGATTTGGAGGTTGAGGTTGATTCCCCTAGCAAGATAAGCTGCTTGAGTGTCGGCCAATCCCTGTTGATAGGTGGCATAGTAGCGATCGGACACATCGACTATGGGCCCGTCTAAATCGCAAAATACCGTCATCCGGGGGGATGAGTCAGTCTCTGATGGTAGCTTGTACTGAAGGTTTTCGGAGTCTTGGGCGACAGCAGTTAACATAAAACGTTAAGTAAATCAAGGGAGCTATACATTTCTTGACTGTAGCAAAAAATGTATAAGTTATAATACATAATTTTTAATGACTTTATTAAAAAAACCTATGAAATTTTTGAGGATGGGGTTCAATAAAGGCGATCGAGCCTGCGCGTGGATAAATTCAAGGGAAAAAGTGATTTTTGTGGCTGTTGATATGTGCTTTAGCCATTAAAGTTTAGAATTAAGTTTTTAGTCTTTTGTAATTTACCCATGCTCAAACAAAGCGATTTTGTTAGGAATTCGGACACTAATCGAGTAGAGGTGCTGTCCGAAGCACTGCCTTACATTCAACACTTTGCCGGTCGCACCATAGTGGTCAAATATGGCGGTGCGGCGATGAAAGATAGCAATCTCAAAGACAAGGTGGTTCGGGATATTGTGCTGCTAGCTTGCGTGGGGATGCGTCCGGTTGTGGTTCACGGCGGCGGCCCGGAAATTAATATTTGGCTGGAAAAATTAGGAATTGAGCCCCAATTTAAGGATGGTTTGAGAGTGACTGATGCGGCGACAATGGAAGTTGTAGAAATGGTTTTGGTGGGGAAAGTAAATAAGGAAATTGTTTCGTTAATCAACCAAGCTGGCGGCAAAGCAGTGGGATTGTGCGGCAAGGATGCCAATCTGATTCAAGCTCGTCCGGACGGCCGGGAGGGCATTGGGTTTGTTGGTGAAGTCAGCAGCGTGAAAATCCAGATTTTGGAGTCTTTGGTGAACAGCGGTTATATTCCGGTGGTGTCGAGCGTGGCAGCCGATGAAAACGGTCAATCTTACAACATTAATGCTGACACAGTGGCTGGCGAAATTGCGGCTGGTTTGGGAGCGGAAAAGTTGATTTTGATGACCGATACTGCGGGAATTTTGGAGGATTATCACAAGCCGGATAGTCTGATTGCTAAGTTAGATATTCAAGAAGCAAGAGAGTTGGTTGAGTCGGGAGTTGTGTCTGGGGGAATGATTCCGAAAGTTAATTGTTGTGTGCGGAGTTTGGCTCAGGGTGTAAAGGGTGCTCACATTATTGACGGTCGAATTCCTCATGCTTTACTGCAAGAAATATTTACGGATGCGGGGATTGGGTCGATGATTGTGGCTTCTGAGTTTAGCAGCGCGAACTTAAGGCCTAAGTAAGGGGTAAATTCTAGCGTGGGGAGGGCGGGTGCGTGAAATGGGTAAACTCGCTGGGAGAGCGCGTATATCCTAACTAAACCTGCCCCTACAAACCTTGAGAAGGTACTTCTGGGAAATTACTTCAACTAATTCTAACCGTTGTTGGATTTCAGCTTTTCTTAAACTACGATCAAACACTTTAGAGTTTTGGATTCTGTTGCGATTCTCAAGCCAATTTCAATTACGCGATTAGCGCTAGTCGAACCAGAATACGCATCTATTTCTAGTTTGCCAGTTGGACTTGTGGGAACTATTATTGAAGTGTATGATACGGGAAAGGAATGCAGTATTTAGTAGAGTTTGCTGATAGTCAAGGGAGTGAATATGCTATGGCTATGCTAAAAGCCGATGAAATTTTAGTTCTGCAATATGAACTTGCAGTTGCTTAGTAATGTGAGGGGAATAGAAGTTAGATAAGGGCGATCGCACTTGGGGACAGAAAGGGCGATCGCCCCTCCACAGAGAGGCAAAAATGTTAATAATCTTATAGCTGATAGTTTGAGAAGGAACTTTTTGATAAGATATCAAAATTAAAACTGTCTTACCGCTCCGATTTTACCTAAAACAATAAAATCAGTCAAAATTATGTCTCGATTAAGTATCAGATCGAAAAATAAAGCTCTGGGCTTTGTCCTTGGTTTATTAATTTTTGTCATTTTCATTCCCGGATGTTGGGCTTTAACAACTAATATTGCTCCCACAGCAGCACGGCAAGTAGATAACAAAGTAGCTGTGCGTGCAGATGTACAAAATACATCAAATTCTCGCTCTTCTTTAGGAGTTGGGCTTAGTGGTATTGCTGACTACTCCACACAATTACCCTTTTTAGATGCTTTTAAATCTTCTAGACAATGGATAACTCAATGCGTCACCGGACAACCAAACTGTAAAGGTGAATGGGATACAGAGGAGTATAATCTTTTAAACCTTGATGAAAATGGGTGGGTGAAGTCTCTTCCGTCTCCCGAAGATGCTCCTAAATATACTAGGGTAAGTACCCTATTACTGAGGGAAATCCCCAATCGCTATCCTTCAGGGCAATATATTGTTACTTATGAGGGTGAAGGTGCGATCGAATATACCTATGATGCCAAAAAAGATGAGGCTGCGTCGAAACCCGGGAGGGATATCATTAATGTGGATGCCACACAAGGCGGAGGCATAATGATTACAATTACTGCTACCGATCCCAAGAAAACAGGGAACTATATCCGGAATATTAAAGTTGTTCGCTCCCAAGATGAACAGCTTTATCAAAGCGGTGAAATTTTTAATCCCCTGTTTATAGAAAAAATTAAAAAGTTTAAAGTTTTGCGTTTTATGGACTGGATGGGGACAAATGATTCTCAACAAAAAGCATGGTTAAACCGACCTAAACCCGATAGTTTATCCTATGCTTACAGAGGAAATGTTCCCCTAGAAGTTATGGTGAACTTAGCTAACAAAGTCCAAGCAGAACCCTGGTTTAATATGCCACATCAGGCTACGGATGAATATATGACTAACTTTGCTAAAATGGTAAAAGATAGTTTAGATCCAAAGCTGAAAGTTTATGTAGAGTATTCTAATGAGGTTTGGAATTGGTCCTTTCCACAAGCGAATTATGCTTTGGAACAAGGTAAAGCGAAGTGGGGAGATAAAGGCGATGCTTTTATGCAATGGTACGGAATGCGTACTGCTCAAATGTGCGATATCTGGAAAGGTGTTTTTGAGGATCAAAAGAATCGAGTTGTCTGCGTGTTAGGAGTTCAAAGAGGCTGGAGAGAGTTAGAAACTTATGCTTTAGAGTGTTCCTCTTGGGTAGCTGAGGGCAATAAACCTTGTTATCAACACGGCATTGATGCCGTAGCCATAGCTGGATATTTTAGCGGCAACTTGGGCGGGAAAGAAAGTGTCAGCACAGTAGAGTCTTGGTTGAAGGACGCAGATGGCGGGTTTGGGAAAGCTTTTAAGCAATTAAGAGAGGGCGGGTTACTTCCTGGCTTTAAAGATAGTTTGCCAGATGTTGATAATGACTTTAAGTATTTTTTAGATGTGGCTCAGAAAAAAGGTCTCAAGTTATTTGTTTACGAGGGGGGTCAACATATTGTAGGTACGGGCGGAGTGGAGAATAACGAAAAACTGACTGAGTTTTTTATGGAATTAAATAGGCGTCCCGAAATGTATGATATGTACACCCAATTACTGAATAGTTGGAAACAAGCTGGAGGCAGTCTTTTTATGCACTTTGTGGACGTGGGTGGATTTAGTAAGTGGGGAAGTTGGGGGGCTTTGGAATATGTTGAACAAAAGGGTTCGCCTAAGTATGATGCTTTGATGGATTTTATTGATAAAAATCCTTGCTGGTGGGATGGGTGTGCTGTGGAGGGATGATGAGGAATTGGGTAGAATCAAGAATCGTTCGATCGCACTTCCTCAAACTCTTCAGCATCCCCCGGTAAACCCGAACCCTCGCTACCCCTCAACCGTGGCGATTCCCCATTACTCGCACCCGCACCGTAAGCCCCAGAATACCTATCCTCCAAACCCGAATCCCTCAGCGAAATCGCACTTCTTTGACTCGGCGACAATCTCTCTGTCGATCGGCGATTTGTCCCAGACACGGGCGGCTTCCGAGTTAAAGTTTTCCAAGCAGCCTTAATCCCAGTAACCACGCTGCGAGTTGTTACCTGCACGTTTTGCGCCTGCTTTTTAGCGCTACCAATACTTCGATCGACCTGTTTGACAACCTCCCCCGCACTTTGTACTCCCTCGCTGACATCATCCGTCAACTCGCTAATTTCCAGCCCCGTCAACCGAATCGCCTCCAAAGTGGGCGGAAATTCGCGAGAAAGCGTGTCAGCGAGCTTTTCCACGCTGCGGGCCGCCCGTGCCAGCGCTTGCACTGCAGGTATTAAAGTCACTAAAACAGCAGTCAGGCTAACTGCCACTAGCAAAATCGAAAGTCCTAGCCAAAATATGGGATCGCTCACTTGAATCTGGGATTTGGGGTTTGGGATTTCATGTCATTTAGCGGACGGGAGGGCGCGACGGGGGACTCACTTCGACTTCAGTTTCCGACAGCGTTTGGCGTTCCCGCTGAGTCGCTTCCAAACCAGCCGCGATCGCCTCTTTGAGTCTAATCAAAGTTTCGTCCCAATTTCTGATTGCAGTTTCAGAAAGTCGATCGGCCTGCAACTGCACGCTAGTCGATAAATCCTCCGCCAACTCCGGCAAAGCATCGGCCGATTTTTTCAATATCTGCCGCGTCTCCTTGCCCGTTCGCGGTGCCATCAGCAACCCAGTCACTGCCCCGATCGCAGAACCCACAAGCAAACCGCCAATAAATAATCCTGAACGTTTAGTTGACATTTTTATAACTTCTCTCCATACACCAATTTTAGGCACGTTTGCCCGATCGCAGCCCTTTACAAAGGTAGAAATATTGTTGACAATCCTAGGGAGTCAGCACGGGCGACAGTTTTAGGATAGCTTACCTCAAAGGTCGAGCGCGCCTGGGCCAAAGCGTCCGTCCCAAACCCAGCAATCCCAAAAGTTGCTGAACCTGTTGCAGTTGCAATTCTAGTTGTTGATAACGCCGTCGCAGTTGGAGGGCACCTTGCTGCCTTTTAGCAAGAAAATCCGGCGACGTGCTGAGGACATTGCTGCTACAGCGTTCGATTGCTGCGATCCGAATTTCCAAACGTGCGATCGTCCGCCTGATTTTCCACACCTTAGCAGCTATATAAAAGCAGACCCCAGATATTAGTAGATTGATAATTACAACAGCAGTCAGCATTTATTACTTGTTTTTAAACTACTAACATATTCCGCTTTTTTTAGCGGGCTCAGAGCAACGGCTCACCAGATATGTTTTAGGGACACAACAATGTTGTGTCCCGATCTATGTTCTAGGGACACAACAATGTTGTGTCCTGAACTATGTGTCCCTATCCATAAGCTGGATCAATTTTTAAGCCTGAGACATAGCAGGCAAACAAACCTTAGTACCGCCCAAACCGCAATAACCGTTCGGGTTTTTAGCAAGATACTGCTGATGATAGCTTTCTGCGTAATAAAACTCAGGAGCATCAATAATTTCAGTGGTAATCTTGCCGTAACCGGCCGCCGTCAAAGCCGGCTGGTAAGCATCTCGCGAAGCTTCAGCTTGCTGCATTTGGGTAGCTGAATAGGTGTAAATGCCCGATCGGTACTGAGTACCAGAATCATTGCCCTGTCGCATTCCTTGAGTAGGATTGTGACTTTCCCAAAAAACTTTGAGGAGTGTTTCGTAACTAATTAATTTCGGATCGAACACAACCAGAACTACTTCATTGTGTCCCGTCATCCCGCTGCAAACTTCGTTGTAAGTAGGATTTGGAGTAATCCCGGCTGCGTAGCCAACAGCCGTCGAAAAAACTCCATTTTGCTGCCAAAATTTGCGTTCTGCTCCCCAAAAACAGCCCAGGCCAAACACGGCAGTCTCCATACCGTTTGGAAAGGGAGGTTTGAGCGGATTGCCGTTAACAAAGTGAGTTGCCGGTACCGACATCGACTCTGCCCGTCCCGGTAATGCCTCTTGGGGAGAGGGCAGGCTCGACTTTTTGCCAAATCCAAATAGCACCATAAGTTTGTGAGGGGGATCTCTGATAAACGTCTTTACCTTACTTAATAATATCAGATCTACACTAAAAATAGTCGCCCTCTTGAAGGTAGAATGTAAAAGCCAGAAGGCGGATTTTTTTTACGGAAAGCTTTTGGTGATACTGCTCACTGCAAACGCAGTTTAAAATCACATTAGGCCGCTGCTCGCTGTCACCCAATCATACCTAAAATATCACCTATTGTTGAGGTATAAATCACGCGGATTTTAGGCAAAACAGCCGATTATTAAAAGTATGGTGTTGTAGTAGTTATTCAATACCACTTATTGGGAGTTTGTAGAAATGGCCGCTAAACCTTGCAGTCAACCTTTAAAATCTAATCCCTTTATTACTTACCGCGACCCGATTACAGGCAAGTGGATTGTGATAAGTCAAAATTTGGCTCAAGCAGCAGAACAAGCACAGCTAGCAGCAGCTTGAGTTCTCCTATTAATTTTACCTGAAAAATCAACCCTTCTTTCCAACTTCAGGACTTACGCAAAAAGTTATTTGACGCGCTACTTATAGTCGTAAGCTGCTTAGGTTGCACCCTACATAAGTAGCATCATACTTTTAAACCTTCCTCATGTCTTTTTGCAGTTCCAAATACCGATAGAGATATTCCGAAATTATCCCGTGCAAAAACAAGTCGCGTGCCGCATTAAACGGACTGTTGGGCGCTAGCGGGTGGCGGTTAACAATTACATGATTCCAGTCGCAATTCCCGGTAATCTCGCTGACATACAGTCCGAAGTTTTCATCTAACTGAAGTGACATCACTGCTCGCGCAAATTCGTCACTTGTCAAACACAGAGAATAAAATACTTTAAACAATTCGATCGCAGATTCTAAATCCAGAATTTTTAGCCATCTGCGTTTTTCAAAGTCTATTGCAACTTCTACAGGTTGAATACTATCATAATTTACTCCCCGTTTTTTGACGACCTGCAACCAGTTAGGATTTGTCAGCATTGCCTGGTTGTAATCCCAGACAAAGTTATAGAGAATTAAGTCGTGTTCGAGAAACGCATTGTCAGCTAAATCGCTAACTGTGCGCGGATAAAGCTTTGACTTTTCAATCTGGGTGTCGGGCCCGTTGTCAATCAAGAAGTTGATAATGTTGGAGCCGGCGCAGATGTGCCGGACAATTAAATAACAAGCTTCTGGCGAGACAAAGTTATTCAGGAAAAATGCAGCAGATTTGTGCATTAAAGTGTAAGCGCGAAATTGAAAGGGCAACAGGCGCTTTGTTGTCATAATTACCGCCAGCAATACGTTAGCAATTACTTTGATTGGGATGAGCAAATAATTGCGAGTCCAGCTTTGCAAATCCCGTATCATATAGGCTTTTGCCACTAAATCGACGGGAATAGATCGATCGCAAAACAGCACGTCCCAAACATTCGGATCTCGGCGGTTGTAGGGTTTGGTAGCGTAAGGGATTTTTCGCTCATCTGGGAGATTTTCGGTATCTTGTTTTTGCAGCTTTTGCATTAGCGAATTTCCTCCAATTGCAGCAAATATAAACGAGCAGTAACGCGAGCGGTTTTGACAATACCACGGGCAATATCATCTGTCATCCATTCGGCATTAATCAAATTTTCCAGTTTGGCTAAATGCGACTCGTCATTAGATCCGTGATAAGCTAAAAACGATACTTGTTCGTCTTGCAAACCGAGAGTTTCTTGAATTTGTTTTGCCCACTTTCCCGCCAACCGATTGCCCAATCCTTCGATAATAAACATACTGCCAATTAAATCAACCGGATTTTCCCGCGATGCTTGGTGGAAGATAAAAGCTGATAGTGCTTCGCTGCCAATATTCTTATCATATTCCACAATTTTTGCCAATTCACCGCCCACAGAAACATAATTTTGTTCTAGCATTTGATAGTCGCGGTGTTCGTCTTGGGCATGGCCGATAAAAGTCGATCGCAGGCGAAAGTCACTCATGTTAGAAGCAGCGCGAGCAATCCAGCGAGATCCCTCTACAACTTGCGGCCGGAGATTGCACAGCAAAGCTTGATAATCTTCTATTGTAAACTCTCCTCGGTACAATTTGCGGACAATGGGAACAGAACGAATTTCGCGATCGAACTTCAGCCAAATCCATGCTAACTCCCGCAACAAATAAGCTTGCGGAGAGTTGGGGTGTTCTGGTTTAAGGGTTTCGAGAGGCGAAGCTTCGGGAACCTCATGAAAGTTAGAAATTTGAGAACTCATAGGCTTATGGGTATTTTCCACAGCAGTTAACATAATATATGCCGTTGTAAAGCGGCCGCTTTCCGGGACAAAACAAAAGATTTTCTGTCCAGGTTGCAACTTGTCCGAATTCAACAATTCCTCTAACATTAAATAAATCGAGGCGCAGCCTGTATTTCCCCGACTGTACAAGTTGGTAAACCATTTTTCTTCAGGAATCATGCAGCCTGCTTGTTCCAGAAGTTCTACAATTTGCCCCCGGAAAAAGTGAGACGAATAGTGGCACAGCAGCCAGTCGATTTCTTGCGGACAAACTCTCCCTGTTTTAATCAGCTGCAGCCAACCTTCAACGCCTAATTTCATTACATTGTCCAGCAAGCGAATATTCTGCCGCAAGTCAAAAGCTCCCGCTGTGGCTGCATCGAGGTAGGAGGAATAATCCAGCCAGCTTTTGGTTGATGTTTCGTTTGCTAATCCTGAATACATACAAACAGGATAGGCGTTGGCGTGAGAAACGAGTTCAATCCATTCTATTTTTAAACTAATTCCCGTGGAGTTGGGATGGTTTTGCAGCAAAAAGGCTCCGGCACCGTCTGATAGCATCCAGCGCAAAAATTCTGTATCGAAAGGCAGGGGTTTTCCCGCTTGCACTGAAGTCTCTGCTTCAAACTTGGTGCTTTTGAACAGGCGCGAGGGAAATTCGGAAGCGACGGCAATTGCTGTTTGTTTTTTGCCGAGTTCGATTTGGGATGCGGCGTAATTTAAAGCACTAACTCCGGCACAGCAAACTCCTTGAGTTGAAACTATTTCTAGGGGAGATAATTCGGAAAGTTCCCCGTGTACTGTGCTGGCAAATCCCGGTACTAATAAGTCTGGTAAAGTGGTAGCGCAGGCCAGTAAGTCGATCGCCCCTGGTTCCAGATTTGACTGGGCGATCGCGTCGCGGACGGCAAACGCTGCCATTTGGCTGTTAGAATATAGTGTTTGCTGCTGTTTGTCGATCGCGTAGTAGCGCTGTTGAATGCCGTTGCTGTTGAGAATTCGCTGCCTGACTCTTGAAGGGCGCGAGGCAATTTGGCCCAGATACTCTTCCATCTCATCATTATTAATTGGCGAGCCCGGTAAAAATTTGCCAATCCGATTGATATAAGCACTGTACATGGGGTAAACCTCTAAAGTTGCTAATTTACTCGGGTGCGTTGTTTTGTTAAATCAAGCCAGAAAATATCTAAAATTGATTGTGGCTTGGGAAGCAGTGAAGTTGCAACGAGAAACTAGCTATCTTGTCAAGCTTCTCGAAATCACAGAAATCGAGCAACGGCAAGCACAACTCACCTGAAGCATGGTGAAGTTTTTTCGGAAAGTGAGCCAATATGTAAGTAGAGTTCCTTCACTGCTTGGCAACTACAATGGATTTGGAAGAAATAAATGTTTGGTATTCTCAATCTCAACGACGCACGGCTGTCTCGCTGTTGATGAAACGAGTCGGCGTAACTCGCACTAGGGCTGAATGCTTTATCAGGCTGTGGATTTACTTATTGGTTAAACAGCTTCAGGAAAATCAGCCCCGCCTCAAACCACCGCTGGCGAAACTGGAAGTGCCAGCAACAGAAGTGCAGTGCACTCACCGGGAAGCCGCCGAACTATTTTACTGCGATTCCGATCGCGGGAGCGATCGCGCCGCCGGAATGATGTTAGATAAATTAGCAGCCCTGGGATTAATTAAAAAACACTTTGACGGTAACACTACCGAAATAGAAATTCAACCCGTTCCAGAAATTTTAAATTTCCCCGAATATCAAAATTCCGTACAACTGGAATTAGATAATTTTGACCCCCGGTGCGACCCGATTCCCGTTGCACATTTATTAGCCACCAATTACAACTGGATGAACCGCAACACTAACGCCGTTCCCTACAAAATTGCTAAAATCCTCCGGCTTTTGGCTTGTCAATACTCAAAGGGAATGCGAGTTTTGCGCCGATCCGATAATCTCAATCCAGTCGGGTTTTACTTACTTTATCCCACCGCTAGCGAATCTGAAGTAAATTTTTTTAACGCTCCTAGCAAAAGCCTTCATTTAAGTTCAATTTCCGATATCGATCCTTTCAATATGGCGCTACCAGGAGATCCAAATTGCCAGTCTGTATTTGTCCGCAGTTGGATGATCGATCCGCAGTATTTGTCAGAATACCGAATTGCTTTCCTCGAAGACACACAAAAATTTTTAGTCGAAATGCAAACAGATTTTCCCAATCTTTGCGACTTGTACACGCTGATGATTCACCCCATGTACGAAAAACAGGCTCTGGCTTTGGGGTTTCACAAGACTAGCAGTGACAGTCAGTTATCTGTTTACTGGATGTATCTCGCATTGGATAGATTTTTAGCGCTGGATATTAAGGAAGCTCTAAGAAATTTGTAATATAGTATCAATTCCGGCTGCGCCGGAATGATATAGAGGATACGGCAGTGCCGTATCCCTACGGTGATAAATTGTAGGGACACGGCACTGCCGTGTCCTGATTTCGGGTAATATTAATTCCGATGCAACCGGAATTAATATTACTCGGCGATTTCAATGGCCTAGTGACTTATAAAACCTCGCGTCCCAAGTATTGTTGCAGCACTTCCGGCACTTTTACAGTTCCGTCTGGCTGCTGGTAATTCTCCAAAATTGCTGCCATTGTGCGGCCCACAGCTAAACCGGAACCGTTGAGGGCGTGAACGAATTGAGTGCCTTTTTTACCCGCTTCTTTAAAGCGAATATTTGCCCGCCGCGCCTGAAAATCTGCAACGTTGGAACAACTGGAAATCTCGCGGTATTTGCCAGCAGATGGCAGCCACACCTCTAAATCGTAGGTTTTGGCGGCCGCGAAACCTAAGTCGCCGGTACACAGTTCGATCGCCCGGTAAGGCAATTTCAGCGCCTGCAAAACTGCCTCAGCATCCTGCACTAACTTTTCGTGCTCTGCCTCGGAGGTACTCGGATGCACGAGTTTTACCAATTCTACTTTATTAAATTGATGCAATCGAATTAATCCCCTCGTATCTTTGCCGTAACTGCCAGCTTCGCGGCGAAAACAAGGAGTATAAGAACAGTGATAAATTGGCAACTGTTCTGCTGTCAATATTTCACCTCTGTACAAATTGACAACCGGAACTTCGGAAGTAGGAATTAACCACAAATCGTCTTGGTCGCATTTAAAACTTTCTTCGGCAAATTTTGGCAGTTGACCTGTGGCTGTGAGAGATTCAGTGTTGACTAAAAATGGGGGAATTACTTCTACATAACCTGCTTTTGTGTGGCGGTCGAGCATAAATTGAATTATCGCTCTTTCCAGGGCTGCACCAGCTCCTATTAAGCTCACAAAGCGGGGCTGAGCGATTTTTACTGCGCGTTCAAAGTTGAGAATTCCTAATTTTTCGCCGATTTCCCAGTGCGGTAAAATACCGGGATTTTGGGGAATGTATTCGTCTCCCCAGCGCCGGATTTCGACGTTTTCCTCTTCATTTTTGCCGATCGGCGTTGAGGAAGCAGGCAAGTTTGGCAGCGGCAGCAATAAAGCTTCTATTTGAGCTTTTAGGTCTTTTTCCTGTGCTTGCAGTTCGTTCGACTCGGTGCCGACTGCGTTGCCTTCTGCTTGCAGTTCCTGAATTTCGGGAGATTCTAGGGGTAAACCCGATTTTCTTTTTTGACCGATGAGTTTGGCAATTTCGTTGCTGCGGGCTTGTAGTTGCGATCGCTTCCCTTCCAACTCGCGCTGCTGTTTGTCTAACTGCACGATCGGCTCGATTTCATAGTTACCTCCGCGCAGGTTGAGGCTGTCTTGCACGGCTTGCGGGTTTTCTCGGATTAATTTGAGGTCTAGCACAGATTTATTCTAAATTTTAAATTTTATCGGACTTGCGCTCATAAACCCGGTTTCTTGGAAAATCTTGGCTTTGGCAAGCATAAATCTATGAATTAACAAGGTTTCTGAGGATTCCTGCGTCTGTCCTATCTTAGGTTAAGGGGGACAATCCGCTCGGACACACAAGTTTTATCTATCTTTTATAACCTCAAGTATAATTTATTCTAATTTAAAAATTTTCCAGGGTGTAACCAATCAGGGGTGACACCCCACAATAGATGCTATAGTAAGCACATTAGTAGATGCACCCTGATAATTTTCTACCCCAGCCAGCGATGGTAGGGGTTTTTTGTTGTGTGGCATGGAATTGAAGCTCTGGATGCACTATCAGTCTAAAAAACCCGGTTTCTTGTGATTATCGTCTCAAATGAGGCAATTACGTCAAGAAACTGGGTTTTTGCGTCCAGGACTAGGTTAGTAAAATATCTTTCCGGTTAAAAGTTAAAGCCCGTGCGGAGCAACCAAACCCATTGAGTGTCGTTGCGGCTGTCATTCTCAGGATTAACAACGGCCCAAACACCAGGGGTGATGGAAATGTTGTCGTTGACCTGAAAGCGATAGAACGCTTCAATGTGATAGGAAGTATCTCGCTCGCGGCGCACATTACTGCTCGTCACGCGACCTGGCAAACCCACCAAAATCCCGGGTAGGTTGCCTTCACCTCCTACATCTGGGAAACTTATCCCGATCGCTGCATACACAATATCGGCGCGATCGCCGCCGTCAACATTTAGCAAAACCACGCCACCTCTACCATCAGAAAGGCTGCTAACACCGGAATTTTCTGCATTGGCGCGAGTATAAACCCCCCAACCGTGAACTTGCAAGCGGGGAGCAAGGCGGTAGAATCCTTGTACGGCTACAGAATCGCTGGATGTAGCAATATTGTCCCCAAACGGTCGCGCAGCCAGAAAACTGCCCGTACCGCCTGTGAGGTCGGCTTTACCGCTTGGTGCAAAGGTACGAGAATAGGCTACGCCAATTGCTCCGCGATCGCCCCGGTAGGCAAGCTGAACCAGAGCATTGTACGAACCGTTGAATAAACCGTTACTTTGCTGCGAGAGATTGGGATTCCCGGCTACATAGCCCACAGTCAGGGTGAGGTTTTTGACGATCGTCCAGTTGACAGCAGCACCGCCACCTCCCCGGCGGTAGAGGGGGCTGTATTGTCCGAACTTCGAGGGAATTCCCTCACTATCGCTGGCGATCGTGGGAGGAGTCAGCAAATCGGTAATATCGGAATACCCAACACCTGTCGGGCCGACGGTCAGCGAGAGATTAGAGGTCAGCGGGGTGACATACAATATGTGAGGGACGGTGATTGTGTTATCGACATTGCCATCAAAGTTCAAGGCCGTCATATTTGTACCCGTCTTGTCGGCAATTCTGCCCAAGTTGCCGAATTCCAAACGGGTTCTCAGCATATCGCGACCGGTGAAACTGGTTTCAAAATTTAATCGCCCCCGGTTGGCAAGAATCGTGTTGGTGCGATCGCGCGAATCCCCAACACTGTTGCCGGAGGTATCTGTTACCACCACGATAATTTCGGCATTCAGCTTAGTTGTAGTCGAGAACTGATTCGCTTCTAGTTGTGCCGTGCGTGCATCGAGAGCATCGACTCGACCCCGCAACACCGATAATTCAGTTGCAAATTCTGCTTGCAGTTTTTGGACGATCGCTAAATCTTCCCCAGTAATCTGGTTGGTTGTTCCTGTGGCAATTAGTTCGCTGACTCGATCGAGACAGCTATTCAATCCTGCTGCAAATTCGTACCGCGTCATCGCGCGGTTTCCTCTGTAGGTGCCGTCGGGATAACCGGCAATGCAGCCGTAGCGTTCTACTAGAGATTGCAGCGCCTGAAACGCCCAGTCAGTGGGTTTTACATCCGAGAGTTGAGAGACAGAATTCACCTGCGCGAAGGGGTCTTCTGCCAAGGTATTTAACGGTTCAGGAGCTACCGTTTCAGTTGACTGAGGAGTAACTGAGCTATCAAGTGGTGCACCAAAACTTGGGGATGATGTTAGTAGAAATACAGCAGGTAATCCCAGGATAAAAGCAGTAATCAGGTGAGAAAAAAGCTGGATCTGCATATGACAACAAAGCTCCGCATAAGGAACCGACCGACAGAATTAGCAATACCTTTACGCAGCGCTTGAACCGGTGCGAACTTTGTCAATCGTCACTGCGATAATTATCACCAGACCTTTGACCACTAATTGCCAGAAGAAAGACACGTTCATGAGAGTTAGTCCATTGTTGAGCAGGGCAATAATTAAAGCCCCGAGCAAAGTACCCCAAATAGTGCCAATTCCACCTGTGAAACTCGTTCCTCCCAAAATTACAGCAGCGATCGCATCTAATTCGTAGCCTTGCCCTAACATTCCCGTCGCACTGTAGAGACGTGAGGCGCTCATAATTCCACCTAAACCAGAAAGCAACCCACTCACGCCATAGACAAATAACAGCACCCGACTCACCTTAATACCTGTCAATCGTGCTGCCCGGATGTTGCCTCCCACGGCGTAAATATGCCTCCCTAGAACAGTCCGCCGCAAGACAAACCAACTCGCTAAAACTGCGAGAAAAGCGATAATAACTAACCAGGGAATAGGACCAACATAGCTGTTACCTATCCAAGCGAAATTTAGATTTCTATTGATAACTGTAGTGCCGTTAGCTACTAAATAAGCAACTCCCCGCAAAGCAGTGTAAGAACCGAGGGTTACGATGAACGGAGGCAAACCTAAATAGGCAATTAGCGAGCCGTTAAGCAATCCCAAACAGACTCCCGCTATTAACGCAGCGGGTACGGCAAACCAACCGAGACCTGGAACTAAGGAAACCAGCACCCCGACAACTGCCGTCACGCCCAAAATTGACCCAACAGAAAGGTCAATTCCGCCCGTCAAAATCACAAAAGTCATGCCGGTAGCAAGGACAATATTGATCGATGCTTGCCGAATGACGTTGATCAAATTTCCTAATGAAAGAAAGTTGGGCGTTACCAGGGAAAAAATTATACAGATGGCAATCAAAATCGGCAGGATACCCGCCACTTGGATAAAATTTCTCCAAGCTTGAGCTTTGCTGGCTTTTTGGCGATCGCTTGATTGATTTCTGGTGCTTTTTACTTCTGTTTGACTCATGATTTTTTTACCTCTGTTGCCCCGGTGGCATAAGCCATAATGTTCTCTTGCGTAATTGCTTCCCCAGTCGCTCCGCCTACTTCACCGACGAGGCTTCCTGCTCGCATCACTAAGACGCGATCGCTCATTCCCACAATTTCCGGCAACTCGCTGGAAATCATCAAAATAGCTACACCCTGTGCTGCCAAATCGCTAATAATTCGATAAATTTCGCTTTTTGCGCCAATGTCCACACCTCGCGTCGGTTCATCAAGCAAAAGTACCTTTGGATTAATGGCTAACCAACGTGCTAGTAATAACTTCTGCTGATTTCCCCCAGATAAATCCATTGCCCTGATGCCGGGACTGGCAAGACGAATGCCTAAGTCTTTAATAGCATCAGTCACAACTCGGGCCAGGTTTTTGGAATTGATAATCCCAGCTTTTGTCTCTCGATCCAAAATATTTAGCGTGATATTTTCCCCCGAACTCATGTCTAGAAATAAACCTAGATTTTTGCGGTCTTCGGGTACATAGGCAATTCCTGCTTCAATTGCATCATCTGGGCTCAAGATGTTTAATGAAGGTCGCTCTTTGATATCTTCGGGTACATAGGCAATTCCTGATTCAATTGCATTGGTTGGTTCAGAAATATTGAGATTACGACCTTCCAGTTTTATTTTACCGCTTGTCTTTCGATCGGCACCAAAAATCAGGCGGGCAAGTTCTGTTCTGCCCGCGCCAACTAAACCCGCTAAACCCACAATTTCGCCTGCATGAAGTTGAAAAGTGGCCGGCTTTACTTTGCGGCCGTCGCTTAAATTTGTTACCTCAAGAACAACTGCACCGCGTGTTGTTTGATGCTTGTGTTCGTACAAATCCTGTAAAGAACGACCCACCATCATTTCCACCAGGCGCTCGGCAGAAATTTCGTGCTTTTCCAGAGAGCCAATATATCCGCCATCTCGGATGACGCTCACGCGATCGGCAAGAGCATAAATCTCTTCCATCCGGTGGCTGATGTAAATAATAGCAATGCCTTCGTTCCGCAAGCGGCGCACCACTTCAAAAAGCTTCTCTGTTTCGCGGTCTGAAAGCGCCGCTGTCGGCTCGTCCATCACTAAAATTCGGCTCTGATCTTTGAGGGCCCTAGCTATTTCCACTTGCTGCTGTTCGGCAATGGAAAGTGTGGAAACTAGGTCTCCAGCATCAAAACTTGCGTCGAGGTTTGTTAATACCTCAGCAGCCCTACGCCGCATTCCATCTTGGTCAATGAGAGTACCTCCTTTGGTAAGCTCGCTACCCATAAAAATGTTTTCAGCAACTGTTAGATTGGGGGCGAGATTCAGCTCTTGATAAATAATGGCTATACCCAAATCTCTAGCTTGACGGGGGTCTGTCATTTTCACAGCTTGACCGTCAATTCTGATTTCGCCTGCATCGGCTATGTAGGCTCCCGCCAGAATTTTCATCAGCGTACTTTTGCCCGCACCGTTTTCACCCATCAGGGCGTGGACTTCGCCCGGGTAAACCGTGATATTTACATCGTGCAAGGCTGTAAAACCGTGAAAGGTCTTTGTAATACCTTGCATTTCGAGAACGGGCTTGGTGTTAATTGAATTGTGAGTGCTATTTACCATCGCCAATACCGTAATTTTATGCGAATTACAATGTGATGTTTGCTCCATCAATTTAGGGAATTAACGGCAGGTATATCTGTATGGTGCAATGCGCACCTCACCCCTACCAATCGCAGAAAGACTACTAAAAAGAAGTAATTTCGCAAACAACTCGGTTGCCAGTAAGTCCTAGTTTATTCACTTGTCCAGCCTTTATGTTGATTGACGTTTTCGCGAGTAATCAGCGCGACTGGAATCAGAATGTTTGGATTGGCTGGCTTGTTTCCTTTGAGAATGTCGTTGCCGACTTCAACTGCCTTGGCTGCCATGCGAAATGGATCTTGAGCTGCTGTAGCCACAAATAAACTGTTGTTCTGCTTGAGCGCATCTAAAGCTTCAGGTGCACCATCGACTCCAACAATAAAGAACTCACTCCTTTGTGCCTGTTTGGCTGCTAATTCTGCACCAATGGCACAGGGGTCATTAATTGCAAAAACAGCATCAATTTTTGGGAAGGAAGTAAGCAAATCGCTCATCACTCTCAACCCGCCATCGCGGCTGCCTTCTGCGTTCTGATCTTTGGAAAGAACCTTGAGATTGGGATATTTGGAGAAGACACTTTGGCACCCCTGAACTCGCTCTACCACTGAAGCGACGGGAGGCCCGTTGATAATCACAACGCTGCCTTTTCCTTGCAAGCGATCGGCTATATATTGACAGCTTACTTCGCCAGCTTGCACGTTATTTGAAGTAACTGTGGCATCAACGCCTCCCTCGGCGGCGGTATCAACTGCAATTATCGGAATTCCGGCTTGCTTGGCTTTTTCGACAGCGGGTGCAATGCCTTTGGTGTCCGCAGCATTGAGTACAATCATGCTGACCTTAGAGGCAATAAAGTTTTCGATTTGATTGAATTGCTGATTTAAATCATCGCCGCTGGAAACAAGAGTTGTCCTCACGTTTGCACCGCCGATTTTCTTGGCTTCGGCCTCAGCGCCCTTGCCAACTTGTACGAAGAATGGATTGCCGAGGTCGCGGACTGCTACAGCAACTGATGAAAGTTCGGAGCTGCTTGGTTTTATACTGTTTTGAGCGTTCCGGGAAGCTGCTGTGCAACTTGCCAGAGTGCTGCTGAGTAGGCTAAAAAGACTGAGTGCGATCGTTACTCGTTTCACCTCAAACTCCAATGAATGCTCGTTTGGAGAGAGTCGCTCGTACATATGACGTTGCCAACCTAAGATTAGCTTTTGTCAGGTTTAAGCTCGAATACCTAATGTTTTAGGTAACAGGCTTTTCTTCGTACATGATTGTACGAGACTGTGTTTCTTTTTTGCTAGTAAAATTTTCTCGCTCGGCTCGTTAGATTGCTTTGGTAAACGGAAAAGATATGAATATTTAATCTCTATCCTCGTTGCCAAAATAATCAACGATTTTGATGTTTTTAAATGCTGTATGAGCATTAATTTTATCAGTGTGTGAGAAAACTTTAGGAGAATATTTTCGACAAAATCTTTCAGAAATTGTTTTTTAAACCTGGCCGAGTCATAGTGAATTTAACTCTCTATGTTTGCTGATGATAACAGTTAAAAACAACCTCCATATCTATCTTTGGATAGACAATACTTTTACCGAAAACTAAAGATGCGAGATCCTCGATCGGCACCGATCTGCTAATCCTCAGTTTGGTCGGACGCGCGGCGCCAACTCAATAAATCTTAAATTTTGCTTGGTGCATAATTTTGTAAAAAATCATTAAGTTTACAGTAAATTACGGTAGATTATAGTAAACTTCAACCAAAGCCTCGCACTCACCCATGCAGCTAGTTAAAAAGCCCTAGTTAAAAAGCCGATAGTCGCTCAAAACCAACGGTGAGAGTAGATAAGTCCAATATTTTGCTGTAAAACGTGCAACTACAGTCATCTTCACATGGTTTAAAAGCTCTGAATAATGGCGATCGCCCTTTTTTGCAAAGCCACTATATAGAAATAATTGTCTGCGCTGTCAATGGGTAAATCACAGATGCGATCGACAAATTACGTGTTCTGTTTCCTAGAAATATTTGCTAGCGAAGGCGGCATTCAATCCTACGTTCAAGACATTTTCAAAGCTTATGCGTCAATAACCCCAAAGACAAACTCGCCGCCGCAAGCTGAAGTTTTGCTGTTGCGAGATACCCCAGACTGCAACAATCCTTACGAATCAAAAAATCTGAAATTTTATTACCTCAAAACCGAGAATCTCTGGTTGGGCCGTCTTAAGTTTGCTACAGTATTACTAACTCGCTTGCTGCAAAAACGACCGGAACGGGTTTTTTGCGGTCACATCAAACTCGCACCGCTAATTCAAACTTTATGCCAGCCGCTGGGAATTCCCTACACAATTTTAACTTACGGCAAGGAAGTGTGGGAACCGCTTCCGCCCAAATATCAAACAGCAATGAGACAAGCTGACAGTATTTGGACTATTAGCAGGTACACGCGCGATCGCACTTGCGAAATTAACAACTTAAATCCCGAAAATTTCCACATAGTGCCTTGTACTGTAGATAAAAATATATTTACGACTGAGCCCAAGCCACAGGATTTATTAGAGCAGTACAATCTGGTTGGTGCTAAAATATTGATGACTGTAGCCAGATTGCGATCGACGGATATTTACAAAGGCATCGATGTCACAATTCAAGCTTTGCCCCAAATAGCCAAAAATTTTCCGAATGTGAAATACTTAGTTATTGGCAGAGGAGACGATCGACCGAGATTAGTCAAACTCGCTGATGATTTGGGAGTTACCGAAAGAGTAATATTTGCGGGTTTTGTACCCACAGAAAATTTAGCAGCACATTACCAGTTAGCCGATGCTTATGTAATGCCCTCCCAGGAAGGGTTCGGTATAGTTTATTTGGAAGCGCTGGCTTGCGGAGTACCCGTACTCGCGGGAGACGCGGACGGGTCGGCCGATCCGCTGCAAGATGGTAAACTGGGATGGAGAGTTCCCCACCGAGATTCGGCAGCAGTAGCGGTTGCTTGTGTGGAAATGCTGCGAGGGGAGGATAAAAGGTGCGATCGCTACTGGTTGAGGGAACAAACCCTCGCAAGATTTAGTTTTGAATGCCTTTGTCAATCCTTACAAGGAATTTTTCAACCCTCTCACTGAGATTAACTTATAACGTAGAGAGCGGTTTCTCCCTGTATGATGGGAAGATTAACTCGAACAACTGCGTGATTTTCTCAGTAGGATAGAGTTATGCCTACGTGCAAAGACACCCAAGGAGACCACCGTGAACCAAGGCACCCCCAAAATATCTTTAAAGCTACCCCGTATTAGCAATTGGCTGATACTGCTGGGCATCGCGTGTTTGTTGGTGTCTATTGGTTTGGGTTGGGTAGTTAAATCATTGTTGATTGTAGTAGCTTTTTTGCTGCTGACACCTGTAGTCGCATTTTTCGCGCTTCAGTGGTGGCTGAAACGCAATTTAATAGAAGACAAGTGTCCAGTTTGTCAATACGAATTTACAGCTTTAAATCAAACTCAGTTTCAGTGTGCCAACTGTGGCGAACCTCTGCAAATAGAGGAAGGTCATTTTAGTCGCTTGACACCGCCCGGTACGATCGATGTTACCGCAGTTGAAGTATCATCGGTTCAACAGTTGGAAGATTAACCATTGGGAATTGGGAATTGGGAATTGGGCATGGGGCATCGGGCATGAGTTAGTTGTTGATTATTATTTGTTTGTTGTTATTTGCTATTTGTTACTTGTTGGTTCTAATAACCAATTCTCCATGCCCGATGCCCTATGCGCGATGCCCGATGCCCAAAATTACTTTTCCAATCGCACTGCATACCACTGCAAAAATTTTCCAGGCCCAACATCTAATTCACAATAAGTATTAATTAAATACTTGGCTTGAGCTTCCAGGCCAGATATTTTCTGCACGTCCTGGGGCAAATCTTCGTGTTCCTCGGCTAACACGGCTTTCAGCTTTTCTAACAGTTCCGCCGCACTCAAAAACTGCTCTGACTGGTTTGTTTCTAAGACCACAAAGGTGTCTTCGTCATACAGTGACATAGTTTCAATGGTTGAGGTTAATTATTTCTAAAGTTTCGTGAACTTAAGCGAGCGAAAGTATAAACTCTTAATTACAATTTTTCAGCCCCGGCTCGATCGTGTTACAATTAAGCACCATCAGAATTCCTAGCGGATTACCGTTATTAACTTACTTGTTAACTTACTTGTTAACCGAGTTGTCAACAGATCCGACACAGCATTTCTGAGGAGATTTGTCAAGTGCAAATTTGTCAAGTGTCAAATTGTCAAGAAATATTCGATCGGCTGTATCTAATTATAACTGGCACTATACATTCCCATGATCACATCTTCCACTTCAACCCCTGTTGCGCGCAAACCCTCTAAATCAGAAGGTCTTAAAGAACGCAGCAACTATTTACGAGAACCCGTTGCGACTGAACTGTTACAAGAAACTACCCACTTCACCGAAGACGGGATTCAGATTCTCAAATTTCACGGCTCGTACCAGCAAGACAACCGCGACAATCGAGTTAAAGGACAAGAAAAAGATTATCAGTTCATGCTCCGCACCCGCAATCCCGGCGGGTTCACTCCGCCGCAATTATACCTAGCCTTAGACAAGCTATCTGAAGAATACGGCAACCACACGATCCGCATTACAACGCGCCAAGGTTTCCAACTGCACGGCGTGTTGAAGAAAAATCTTAAAGCAGTGTTTTCCTCAATTATTAAAAATATGGGGTCAACCTTGGGAGCTTGCGGCGACTTGAACCGCAACGTCATGGCACCGCCAGCACCCTACAAAAATCGCCCCGAATACAAGTATGCGCTGGAATACGCCAACAATGTCGCCGATTTGCTGACGCCGCAAACAGGTGCTTATTATGAAATTTGGCTGGACGGCGAAAAAGCTGTTTCGGCAGAGGAAGACCCCGCAGTGAAGGCCGCGAGACAGAAAAACGGCAACGGCACAATCTTTAGCGACGACAAAGAAGAACCGATTTACGGCAGCCATTATATGCCGCGCAAGTTCAAGTGTTCCGTTACCGTGCCGGGAGACAATTCAATTGACTTGTACTCTCAGGATTTGAGCTTGGTGGTAATTACCAATAAAGCTGGCGAGTTGCAAGGTTTTGACGTGTTTGCCGGCGGCGGTTTGGGCCGCACTCACAACAAAGAAGAGACTTTTGCGCGGGTTGCGGATGAGATTTGCTATGTTGCCAAGGATGATGTTTACTATTTGGTCAAGGCAATTGTAGCAACGCAAAGAGATTACGGCGATCGCACAGACAGACGGCACGCGCGGCTAAAGTACCTGATTAACGACAAAGGCCTAGAGTGGTTCCGGGCAAAGGTGGCCGAGTATTTTGGCAAACCCCTAGAAGCCTTTAAACCGCTGCCTGAGTGGAAGTATTTTGATTTCTTGGGCTGGCACGAACAGGGAGACGGTAAACTGTTTGTCGGCATTTCTGTGGATAATGGCCGGATCAAGGATGAAGGTTCATTTCAGCTAAAAACGGCTTTGCGGGAAATTGTGCAGAAGTACAACTTGCCGATACTGGCGACGCCGCACCAAAACGTGCTGATTTACGATATTTCGCCGGATATCAAACAAGAAATTCAGGGAATACTCGATCGATGCGGCATTCAGCGAGAAACTGCGATCGACCCCTTAGTGCGCTATGCAATGGCGTGTCCGGCAATGCCGACTTGCGGGCTGGCGATTACCGAGTCTGAGCGCGTGATTCCCAGCATTTTAGAGCGGATTCGGGCACTTTTGACCAAAGTTGGCTTGAAAGACGAGCATTTAGTGGTGCGGATGACTGGTTGCCCAAATGGATGCGCCCGCCCTTATATGGCAGAATTGGGGTTTGTCGGGAGTTCCCCAGAATCCTACCAGATTTGGCTGGGCGGTTCTCCAGAACAAACGCGGCTGGCAAAACCAATTGAGGAAAAGCTGCACGTCAAGGATTTTGAAGCTTTTCTGGAGCCGATTTTTGTTTATTTCAAGCAAAAACGGCAACTGAGCGAGAGTTTTGGCAATTTTTGCGATCGCGTCGGGTTAGAATCTATCCGTCAATTTGTAACCAACTACCAATCTACTGACTCGATGACAACAGATATTAATGATTTAGATGTTACGTCTAGTAACGATGACGGGAACGAGACTGCCACTGCTAGCGGTGGCAAAGTCCGCCGTCGAATTAGCGTCCGCGATGAAATCTACAACGAGCTCAAGGAAGAAGCTGCCCGTCAGGGCAAGCCGATTACACAGCTAGCTACAGAAGCGATTTCTACTTATTTAAAAAAGATCAAGGAGGAAGCATAAGCTGATTTTCGATTTTCAATTTGTGATTTTCGATTGTATTCAATAGACTTCTGGCAAAAGTAATATAAAGGCAGAGCATTTGCAGAAAAAAACTTGAATTTGTAAGATAATTCCGGTTGTAGATGCTCTGCCTTTATTATTTTTGAGCGGTTGAAACTCAGCCTGCCTATCTCCTCTCTTTCTCTCTTTCTCTGCGTTCTCTGCGTTCTCTGCGGTTAAATAAAAAAATCTAATAGAAAACGAACAATCCCAAATTTAATGCCTCAATTACAAAGATTAGCAGTTACTGCCGCTCAAATTTGCGATCGCAAAATCGACTTAACTAGAGAACAGCAGCATTATTTAAACCGAGTGCTGCGTTTGAGTGAGGGCGATCGATTTATTGCGATGGACGGCCGGGGACATTGGTGGTGTGCCGTCCTAGAAGTGCGGGAAACCGGGTTATTTGCCTCGATAGCAGAGGAGATTTCTGTGAACAGGGAGCTACCCGTGGAAGTAACTTTGATGGCGGCATTGCCCAAGGGAAACGGCTTTGATGAGGTTGTGAGACAGGCGACGGAGTTGGGTGTGGCAAGTATTGTTCCGGTGACGAGCGATCGAACTTTGCTCAAACCGAGTTCTCAGAAGGTCGATCGGTGGAGAAGGATTGCTGCGGAGGCGGCGGAACAGTCGGAACGCCAATTTGTGCCGACGATTTTAGAGCCTATTTCGTTTGAATTTGCTGTGAAAGATTGCGGTCAAAAAAATCGATTTATCTGTGTTGCTCGCGGGGGCAATCGGCATTTGTGGGATTGTTTGAAGGGTTTAGAACCCCCCCAGCCCCCCTTGTTAAGGGGGGAGCAAGATGGAGCGACTGGTTTCGCTCCCGCCCAGCCCTCCTTAATAAGGGGGGAGCAAGAACAAGAGGAATTAGCGATTGTGATTGCTGTTGGGCCGGAGGGTGGATGGACTGATGGTGAGGTGGAAAGGGCGATCAAATTTGGTTTTGAAGCTGTTTCTTTGGGGAGTAGAATTCTCAGGGCGGTGACTGCGCCGATAGTTGCTTTATCATTGGTGGGCGCGGCTTTTGAGAAGTGCTAATATCATAGTCTTGGACGCGGGTGGCCAGAAACCGGGTTTTTTTCCTTGGGTGCGGGCTGTAACGCGTATTCTCAACAAAAAACCCGGTTTCTTTGGTTTTAATGCGTAAGTCTCGATCGCAAAATCACCAAAAATTTATAAAATAATTAGGTTGAGAGCCAATGAAAATAGAGTTGACGAAAGGTCGATCGCTCTTTTGGTCGATTCCCTACGGGATAGCTTCGCTTCACGCGCTTTTGGCAATTTTCGGTACAACATCAGTTTCTGCACAATCTCCTAGCTTTCCCATTGCTCAACAGATTAATTGCGATCGCCCTCAAGGAGATGCGCAAGTCAGAACTTGTATTCGGTTGAAGTATGAGGCATCGGATCAACGACTGAACGAGGTTTACAAACAACTGATGTCCCAATTGAGCGGCGAAGAGCGATCGCTACTTTCCGAAGCACAATTAGGATGGATTAAGTTAAGAGATAAAACCTGTGAATTTGAAGTTTATAAAAATCGTGGCGGTACGGGTTATGGAGGTTTCCTCAATGAATGTTTGGATCGCATGACTAAACAGCGCACTGCGGAGCTAGAACAGTATTTAATAAAACAGAGATAAAATACGAAGTAGACCGTACAACACCTGACAATAATAAATAGAAACAAGTATTTATGAAAAGCCGATCGCCCTTCACCCTCGCCCTCACGATCATCTCAGCAATTGTAACCACCACCGTCCCAGCAGTTTTCGCCCAGCCACAGCCATCAGCCAACGAAATCTACATCGATAAAAATTGCAATCGCAACCAGCAATTATCGCAACTTGAAAGATTAACTATCTTTAGCAGAAACGAATTTACAACTAACGGTCAAAACTATTTGTTCTACGCCGCCCGCTATCAAGATGGAGCCGTGCTTTTCTGTATCTCAAAACCCAACTTTAACCAACCTAAACTTCTAACAGCCAAACAAATACAATCCCAATTTATTGACAAAATAGTCCGATATCCCAACAACAAAACAGGCTTTATCATCGCAGTCAGAGAAGGAAATGGCCCCGGGGCCCCCGTGACAAATTACGGCTTAAATTTGAGCAATGTCGATCGACCAAAACTCACATCCCTTTCCATCTTACAGCAGCGGGGAACCCTCACAGACGGCGAATCCCGCCAACACACATTTCAAGGACGGACAGGTCAATCTATTACGATCGACCTCAAAAGCAGAGCATTCGACCACAACATAACACTGTTGGACACTAGCGACAAAATTATTGCCCAAAAAACAGGCAACTCCCAGAATGGCCGAGAGTCTCTACTCACCGTAAAATTGCCTAGTAACGGCACTTATAAAATAGTTGTTAAAGGAGGCGATCGCACAAGCAAAGGTACTTACACATTAAGCATAAATTCCAATCAGCTTTAACTGAACTTTAACCAACCCCTAAACAAATTCAAAAACAGGTGTTTCAATCACCCTAGTCGGCTTTCTATCTTCCCAAATCATCTTCTGCAACTGTTCCACAGTTTCAGGCAAAAAAAATCGCTCTCCTGTTTCCAAACACACTCTAGCTGGAACATTTTCAATAATAATAAACTTACCATTTATTTCAAGCGTATAATTTACTTTTTGTTCCACCATTGTTTCTTGCAATTTGACACGTATTTTTTCAATGCTTGTCATAGTTTCATATCATATCTATAAGTTAACACAAGAGCCAAAATTGTTAACCAGTAGCGGAACCAACCAAACATCAGCCAAGATAGAAACAACGCCATTCCCGCAACCGCCATGACAGACATCAACCAAATAGCCGCCGCCCTAGATGGCAAAGAATACAAACAAGCAGCCCAACTCATCAAACAACTGCAAAAAGAATCCCCCGAAAATCCGTGGGTGCAATACTACATCGGCCGTTACTACGAACTCACCAACAACCTCGAAAAAGCCCAAATAACCTACAAACAAATACTCCGCGACATCACCAACCCCAAAATCGTCTCCCAGACCCGCCAAGGCATTCAACGGATTGAAATCGCCCAACAAAACGTCCGCCAACAAGCCATACAAACCGCCAAAAACGACCCCAGCAACCTTGAACCCGGACTCCTCATCCTCGAACCAGTTAGCCCCGAAAACAAACCCGCAGCCATTCAAAATATCAGCAGAATCTTCAAAATCGACGCATACACAACCCGGATGCAAATCCAAAGCCGCGGCTGGAGACTCTACAAAACTGGTCCCATCGCCGAACTCAGAATTTACGGTCAAGAACTCCTCAACGCGGGCATTCCCGTATTTTGGGCCACCCTAACCGATATTCAAAAAATCCAAATCTTCCGAGTGCAACACTTCAAGTCTCTCTCTTCCCCAGCCGTTGTTTGCAAAGATCAACTCGATCGACTCGGTGCGATCGAATTTAACTGGTCAGAAGTTACCCAAAGAGTAGAAGGCTTGTTGCCGATGTTCATCGAAGTCATGGACTACTCCCCCAACCGAAGAACCGAGCAATTTCGCCACAGAGAAATCAGGCAAGATTACGCTCAAATCTGTGACTTGCACATTCCCAGCAGAAACTGCATTCTGCGAATTTGCGACCAAAGTTACGAATTTCAACAAGGAGTTGACTTCACCAAAGCTTCTGCCGATCTCCCCACTTCACCGAACCCGAAAAACAAAACATCCAGAGTCAAAAACTCTCAACAGATTCCTCAAAGTACCACCAGAATTAACTGGAATCACTTACTGGAAATATTCGAGCGCCAGCTTGACGTTACAGTTTGGTCAGAATTTACGCCCTTTGCCGAGACAGTGCTCGATTACACTAATATGTTGAGCAAGATCGAATCTCATATAGAAGTCGATCGCAAATCCGAAACTCCTTGGGACTCAGCTTTTCAGCTATACAGCGGATTAGCCTTCCTCAGAAACCAAGAAAATAGGGAATAGAACAAAGAGTTAAAATTAAAAATCAGGAATCCCATTTTTAATTTTTTAACGCCAGCATTGGGAATTCTCCAATGCCCAATTCCCTATTATCAATTCCCAATTTCCTACTTCGTTTTCACCTGACGAGCCATTTCCCGAAAATTGTTCATGCTGGGGCCAGGGCTCCGACGACTTGCATTTGATGTCGGCATTAAATTATTAGGAGCAAAAGTCCGAATCGGTTCAGCTTGACTCGGCACTTTCCCGTTATTTGCAGCAGCAGGTACCTTCGCGGGTTCTGGAGTATTGGCAGGAACGCTAGCGGCTGGTTCCTTTTCTTTCTTAGACTTTTTCTCTACCTTAGCCTTTTTAGCTGGTTCAGACTTCTCAGACTTTTCAGACTTCTCAGACTTCTCAGACTTCTCAGACTTAACAGGCTCAACTTTTGCCGGTGCGATCGTAGCAGTCTCAGCCTTCTTGGCAACAGCAGTGTCAACCTTCGCAGGCTCAACTTTTGCTGGTTGCTTCGCTCCCGACTCGCCCAAATCTAGGAAATATTCAGACTTTTTCAAGCCCAAAAGTCTGCCGAAAAAGCCGAAAATACCGCCGAAGAAATTTTTGATAAAACCAAACATTAGACTTACTCCTTTTGTTCTTTAAGAGAAATTTGTACAAGCTTGTCAACAAAGTTAGACTACGAGGTAAGGCAACTTTTGTCTACATTTCTTAATCAAAATTTACATTTGGCTGTATTTAAGCTACCTCATCCAAGCTAATTTTAGGTATAAATACCATCACAGCTTTGCACTTATTTACAAGTATCTCAGAATTTGTTAGCGATTCCCACTAATTGTCGATCGTACCTCGATCCGATTCGCTAGCTGTCCTAGTAGGGGTAAAACTCCCTAGGGGAGTGATTTATGCTGTAATCAGCAAGCAATTTTTCCCCAAAATGAACAGTTCGCTCGATCGCAATCCCGTCATCCTCCTACACGGCATCTGGGACACAAAGATTATTTTCAGCAAAATGTCCGCCCGCCTCACCCAACTCGGATGGTCAGTCCACAGCCTCAACCTCACCCCCAACGACGGCAGCCTCGGGCTCGACTTACTGGCCAAGCAACTCGCAGACTACATCTCTGAAACCTTCGATCCAGAACAGCCTTTAGACATAGTAGGCTACAGCATGGGGGGCATCGTCAGCCGCTACTACGTCCAGCGACTCGGAGGAATCAACCGCGTACAGCGTTTCATCACCCTATCTTCCCCTCACCACGGCACCCTCACAGCCTATTCCCTACGCCTACCAGGATACCTGGATATGCGCCCCGATAGTGGCTTGCTGCGCGATTTAAATCAAGATGTGACAATGCTCAAACGCATAAACTTTACATCAATGTGGACGCCATTTGACATAATGATTGTACCGTCGAACAGCTCCCAAATGCCAGTAGGTAAAGAAGTTAAAGTCAACGTTTTGCTGCACCGCCAAATGGTGACAGAACCCATAAGTATTAACGCATTAGTAGAAGAACTAAAAGCACCTCTTGAAAATAAAATTTCCACTTAAACATGAATAGCAATTTCAGCCGCAATCCAGTCTTGCTAATTCACGGAATCTTCAGAAAATCGGGAATTTTTTACAAAATGTCTGCCTACCTGACCCACCTGGGATGGTCAGTTTACACCCTCAATCTCTCGCCCCATTGGGGCAACGCCAGCATAGACGAATTAGCCCAACAAATAGCAGATTATATAGACAAAACCTTTGCGCCCGAACAGCATATAGATATAGTAGGATTGAGCATGGGCGGTTTAGTAACTCGCTACTACCTGCAAAGGTTAGGCGGCCTTAACCGAGTGCAGCGCTTTATTGCCATATCTTCTCCTCACAGCGGTACTTGGATGGCTTATACTCTGTGGGGAAAAGGCTGCGTTCAAATGCGCCCGGGCAGTGCTTTTCTGGAAGATTTAAATCGAGATGCTGCTTTGTTGGAAAAGCTTAATTTTACTTCGATTTGGACAGATTGGGATTTCATTATTGTACCCGCTTCTAGTTCCCAAATATCTGCTGCGAAAGAAGTAAAATTGTCCGTATTCGCCCATGCCATGATGGCGAGGCATTCCAGCAGTTTAAAAGCTGTAGCTGAAGCATTGTCGGAACCATTGAAAATTAATAATTAACTGGTAGAATGCGTCATCCGAAAGTTTTTTATAAAATAAATAATATTATTGTGACGAACCCTAAGAGGCTTTTTAACGAACGCCGAAGTAGTAGAGTGCGTCAGCAGAGAACTTCTCAATTACAGAAAAAATTAGACTCTGCTGACGCACCAGAATCACGACTAAAAATTTTAGACCAAAGTTCAAGCTCCCTCATTCATGTTTGGAGCCAATTCTTCAATCTAAAATCTAAAATCTAAAATCTAAAATCGACTGACGCACCCTAAGAAGCTACTACTAAACTGCATCGCCCACTTCAGCGTATTCGCTGCGGCCAAAAATTGCTTCAGCTTCGCAGTAATACTTGAACTCCAGTATATTGTGGAAAGGGTCTTCTAAGAAGAAAGTACGGTGTTCTGTAGGCAAACCGACAAATCGCCGTCTCGGTTCTTGATAGAAATTTAAGTGGTTTTGCTGGGCTTTTTCTAGCAACCCTTCCCAGTCAGCTTCGGAAGTAAAAATTAACCCAAAATGCCGGGGATAAATGCCTCGCTGAGGCGTCAAAGGTTCGTGGCTGACGTGGGCGACAATTTGATGGCCGCACAAACCCATAATCGCAGAATTCGGCGATTCGCGACCTAGTTCGCAGCCGAGCCCGTCTACATAGAACGCTTTTGTTTGCGCAATATCGGTCACGGGGAAGGCAAGATGAAATAATACTTGGCTCATGGAGGTACTAAATGCAGAATTCAGAATTGTTCTTTAATTATTTATCTTGGTCTAATCCTTGGTTGGTGGCGATCGCCCTAAATACAGTTTTACTCGCGATCGGCATCATTGCTCCTAAAAAATTGCTCACTCCCGCTGGCCAATTTCACGGCTGGGTATTGGGCGTCCTCATCTGGGGCTGTTTGGGATGGCAAGGCTATGCTGTGGTGATGTTTTATTTTCTTGTGGGATCGGGAGTTACCAGCATCGGCAAAGCCCAAAAAGAAGCAGAAGGCATAGCTGAAAAGCGTTCAGGCGCCCGAGGCCCGGAAAATGTCTGGGGTTCTGCTTTAACCGCTACTCTTTGTGCTTTGGGAGTTTTGGCATTATCTATTTTAGGAGAGACAGGCAAGATGCCTGTGCCGCAAGATGCTATTTCCCTGTTATTGCTGGGTTACGCCGCGAGTTTTTGCACCAAACTTTCGGATACCTGCGCTAGCGAAATCGGCAAAGCTTACGGGAAGCGGACTTTTTTGATTACCAGCTTGCAGCCTGTACCTAGGGGTACCGAAGGGGCCGTAAGTTTGGAAGGAACAATTGCGGGTATTGTCGGCTCAATTCTGATTGCGCTGTTGAGTTGGGCAGTCGGTTTAATTGACTTGACAGGAATTGTTTTTTGTGTTATTGCAGCTTTTATTGCCACGAACATCGAGAGCGTGATTGGGGCGACGGTGCAATCAAAGTTTGAGTGGCTGACCAACGAGGTAGTAAATTTTTTTAATACACTCATAGGAGCGATCGCAGCGATCGTTTTAGCGGCGACCTGGAGAGCTTTTTTAGCTTAGTTAATCGTCGAGGCATTCGCGACCCAAGAAACCGACTTTTTTACGATAATTCAAGGCATTAACGCAGTATTTTTTGAAAAAAACCCGGTTTCTTCCTTCAGGGCTATTAGTTATTAGTTATTAATCATTAGTCTCCAGCAATCAACTCATGACTAATGATTAATAACTAATCGAACTAAGCGTCGTCTTGCGGCCCAAAAACCATTTGTACAATCATCGTCGGTTCGCCCTGCTTGTGATAGCGATCGGCCCAATTGCGAATAATCTCATCTAATTCCTCAAGGGCTTGGTCGAGGCGTTCCGGCGGAATATCCAAAGTCTCCATAACTCGCATCACCTTCGGTTGTTTTTCCGCCCAATCCTTCATCAGCCGGAAATATCTAGCTGTATCCTCCACCATAGTAAATGTCCGCTCTTCCTGCTCTGCCGGAGAGTAAGTAGCGCGGCTGAGGGCATAAAACGGCATTCCCCAGGGAGCATCAATGCGAGTAACTGTTCCCGAATAGATCAAGCGCCGCTTGATGTGTTCTGCTAAAGCTTCGCTCAAAGGCATTCGCCTTTCTGGAGGCATATCTTCTTGCGATCGCCTGTGCAGAAACTCGATCAACTCCATAAACTGAAAAGAATTGATCAGTTGAGCGTCAGGGGGATTCGGAGGAATTTTGCCTTCGAGATATTTTTTTTCATCCGCAGTCAAGCTGTTTCCCGGAATGCGAGGGCGTCCCGGCAACCAACCATACTGTTCCAGCCAGACATAAGGAAACTGAATCAAATATCGAGGTTCTTGGGAACCCAACATTTTCAGCAATTTTCCTTGAGTCAGAGCTTCCTGGACTTCCTCAACAATCACCTTCACCCGTTTAGGCTCAATGTGATGCAAGTGTCCAGTCATCCGCAGGTTGTTTTTCTCCTCAATATAGGTCATGTAAATAGCACACTTAGCCGCCGTTGCGGCCGCGTCTAGAAACGCCCCGTGCCTGTGCCCACTGGTTCTCATGGCGCTAAACGCCAGATATAGCATGATCTGATCCATTGCACTAGGGCTGAGGCTTTTGACCAGATCCAAAGAGTCATTTTTCATCACTATCCCCGAAATAGCCAAACTTGGAGGCATCTTGTCGTCCTCCATTAAATTATTGCGAGAGCGCCGAATCAAGCATAGCCGACTGTCGCCGGAAAGCTTACCAGCTACCCTAATATTCAGGTTAGTTAATTTCCCTGAGGTAACAGGGGCATGGGCTTAAAGGCGATCCACACCGCATAAGTGGTTCTTATTGGTGGCGAATTTAAGTAGATTGCTGCACCCTCTGCGCTGACAGTTTACCTATATATAAATTAGTGATCGCACGTTAATTATAGTGCAGCCATTGAAAATTAAACCCCACCTGCGGCGGGGAGACAGTAAATAACTGTTGCGATCGGAGGAATTTGAGGCGACTCCGAGCTGATAATGTTTGAATAGTTATGGATGTCAAAACCCGGTTCGATCGATCAAAATAAGGGGTGGAGGGCAAGGCATATCGGTTGAAAGACCCGGATGCTCCCAGGCCTGTCGGTAACTCCTGTTTAATTGAAGAGTTTTCAATACAAAACCGCCATATACTAGAATCTATATCTAGGTAGATGGCGGTTCCAGGTTTATATGCTATCATCGATCACACAAAAAACAATCTCCTCATAACAGTCAACAAAAAGTTCAGTTGTCGCTTAACCTGAAAAACTAGAATCCCAGAAAATCCGATCGCTCGAATCAACAGCCCGAACCAAGTCAGTTGCGATCATCGCTTACGTCCATTGCCATTAGAAATCTTGTAGCGGATGAGTGTAAACATTAGGCTCGGTAAAATCCCTGCGTCCGCTGCCCCTATGAGGAACGCGCTCAGCCTTTTGTTGAGTTTGGGCGGATAACATATATTGGGGGGTGGCAGTTTCGAGCATTGAGAGTGGAGATTCAAAAGCTCGAGCGGCATTGGCACTCAAGGTAATGCCCAACAGGCTCAGTAAAGCAATTGCAGTATAGGTTTGCATGGGTAGTATCCGTGTCAGTGTCTATTACGTGATACGGACTTGCCCCGATCTATCAGGATAGATATCTCTACAATTTTCGGATCTCTGCAAAAAACCTTACCTCTTCAATTCTACTGATACCGACAGTAGCCAAGCACCGGCAAAATTCAGCCTGCCCCATACTGTCAGAGGCTTTTCGGTTTCGCACTTCTGTAAAAATCTGTCGGTTTCCGAGTCCAAAGTCACGAGTTGCCAAGTTTGACCGGCTAAGGATGTGGGGCTTGTCAGCATTAGCGTCCAGTCTTGTTCGCCGAGGCGGCGGAAAATCCCCGAAAATTCGCTGTGAGTATTTGCTGTTTGACTGCTTTGTTTCTCTACTGAGAAAGGACATTTGCCGCTGGCGGGATATGCTTGAGGTCGATCGAGATAATAGCGCTGCCAGTCGAGCCAATCCGATCGATCCCGTGTCAAATTAAATAAAGGAATAACCGCCGCACTCGCCTCGGAATCTTGCAGCAAAGCTTCCTGCAAAACTCTCACCGGCAAATCCCGCGGCTGACATCCAGATTCCGCGCACAAAGCCGCCGCCATCCCAGCAGCCTGTCCGATGTTCATGACAACTGGCTGCAAGCGAGTTGCACCGTTGGCGATGTGAGAGACGGAAATATTTTTTTCGCAGGCTAGCAAACCGTCTACACTCGCAGGAATTAGCGCGCTGTAAGGAATGGTAAACGGAGTTCCCGTCCAGCGGCCGCCCCAGCGGAGGGATTTGGGCTGCAAGGGAATGTCGCCACTGGTGTAGTGGTGGTCGTTGGCATAGTTGCCGATCGCAATTGTTTCACAAATGCCCTGACAATTTATCGGCAACTTCGCGACTCTTCCACCGACAACAGGCAAAATATCTTGTTCTCTGATTGTTTGTACTCCCCGCAAACGGCGGCTTTCTCGGTAGTAAGGATGTAAGGCGAAGGAAGGAAGAAGGGAAGAATTTTGTTGATTTTCGATCGTGGAAATCGGGAAAATGTTCTGTGCTAAGCCGTAGCGGGGGCCGAGTTGCGTTTGAATGAAGCGGGCAAAACTTTGAGTGTGCCACAGACTTTCTTGCAGGAATTCTTGTCGAGATGCTTCAGATTTAATGAGTCGATCGACCCCTTCACCATAATCATTACCTCGAATCGGCCAATTAATCATCAACAATCCCCCCGGAAGCCTGCCGTAATCGAGAAATTGTTCGGGAGTGTAACCGTCCCAAGCACCGATAAATCGATCGGGATTTTCAACAGGCGGCGCGGGAATTTCTGGCCCGGCTGCACCTTTACCAAAATCCTGCATGATTGCCACCCAAGTCGGAGCTTGCACCGAATAGCGCTCTGTGAGAGCATTAGAGGTAGCCGGCGCGCTGGGTTCTCCCCACTCGGCTTGGAATTCCCAACCCCAGCGGTGTCCAACTTCCGCTAAAGCCAGCAAATCTCCCAATTCCGTTGCATCTAAAGTGATTTTGGCGGAAACCGTAAAATCTGCAAACCGAACGCCAGCAATGCGATCGCCTTCCAATAGCACATCTTGAGCGATTTGTCCAGAAATCCAGTGCAAGTTCGGCAAACATTTAACCCAATCAGCAAAAATTTCAGCACCGGTGCGGGGATCGTAAGTAAAAAAACTGACCCAGCCCCAATCCAAACCTCCCGGCTGTCGCTGCTGGAGTTCCCGGAGAAACGCGCCCCACAAACCGGTTTGAAAAGCTGCTAATTCATTGCCATCGGGGGCAGAAACGCCTGCGGAAGTCAGCATTCCTCCCAGCCAGGGGAATTCGCTGACTAAAATAGTTTTGGCACCTCGGCGGGCTGCTTGGACGGCAGCAGCGGTACCGCCGGTGCCGCCACCGACTACCAAAACATCTGCTTTTAAAACGGAAGACATAGGCAATACCATTTGAGATTTTAGGTTTTAGATTGCGAAAGGCTCAGTCAGGCGATCGGTTCGCTAGGGATAGATGTTCGGTGTTGGCGATCGCGCATAGAATGTAAGGTGCACGGCCCGGCGCATCCTACGGATTTTAAGATTACCTATTTCTCATCTTCCCTCTTCCTCTGTGTCCTCTGCGTCCTCTGCGGTTAATAAAAAAATTAGTTATTGTGAAAGTCAGATCGCATCTCAAATTAAAAAGAATCAGAACATGGGGAACCGCGACAGTAAAATAATACGTCGCGTAATTTCCCCACTATTCACTACTAACCAAGCAATTGAAAATGGAAAAAGGTTTTATTTTGTGGTTCACCGGGCTGAGCGGTTCCGGCAAGACAACTATCACCAAAGCTCTCGAACCCGAATTGAAGGCAAGAGGTTGCAAAGTTGAAATATTGGATGGAGATGTCGTTCGCACCAACTTGTCAAAAGGTTTGGGATTTAGCCAAGAAGACCGAGATACTAATATTCGGCGGATTGGATTTGTAGCCAACTTACTGAGTCGCAATGGAGTTGTGGCAATTACGGCAGCTATTAGCCCCTACAGAGCAATTCGCGATGAAATTAGAGCAATCGAGCCAAATTTTGTGGAAGTATATGTCACAGCGCCGTTAGAAGTGTGCGAAAGTCGCGATGTCAAGGGACTATACGCTAAGGCGAGAGCAGGAGAAATTAAGGGTTTTACGGGAATTGACGATCCTTATGAAGAACCGCTCAATCCTGAGATTATTTGTGACACAGAGCGAGAAAGTGTGGAAGAGAGTGTTAAAAAAGTTCTGAGCAAGTTAGAAGAGTTGGGTTACATTTGATGGTGGCGGGGTAGGAAGCGGATAGGGGCAAAAGGCGATGGCGAGCAAAAACTATTCAAAATTCAATACTGTCAAAGGTTTCACGGTCAAAATTTTAACAGTTTCAGCGCTGGCTGCGGGTTCATCTCCGGCGATGGCCCAGTTTTTGCCTCCTCCTCCTCCTCCTCCTGGCTCTTCTGTTCCCGTACCCGTGCCCGCAGTTCCAGGATTTCCGGCGCTTCCGGCAAGTGCACCTTCAAGTGTAAGATCGGAAGTTTACACTTTAGGCGCGGGCGATCGCATTCAAATGGACATCTTCAACGTCCCGGAATACAGCGGCCCCAACGGTCAACACCAAGTACAGGCGGACGGTTCCTTGAGTTTGCCGTTAATTGGCAGCGTTTCGGTGTACGGGATGACCTTAGAACAAGCTTCTAATGTTGTTAAAGACAGATACGGCAAATACCTCAAACGTCCTTGGATTACGCTGAAATTGCTGGCACCGCGTCCTTTGCAAATTGCGATCGCGGGCGAAATCAACCGCCCCGGAGCCTATACAATATCCTCAGCAGCAGGCCCCGGAGGCACAGCAGAGCAAATGGGAACTCAAATGCCAACGATATCGCGGGCTCTGCGAATGGCCGGCGGAATTACCCAGTCAGCAGACGTGCGCCAAATCAAAATCCGCCGCCCCCAGCGCAACGCACCGGAACAAATTATTAGTGTGGATTTGTGGGAATTATTGCAAAACGGCGATTTGCGGGCCGATATGACTTTGCGCGACGGCGATACTATATTTATTCCCACTGTAACTAGCCTCAACCGCCAAGAAGCACCGACTTTAGCAGTAGCTAACATTACCGGACAAAGCACTCAACCAATTAATATTGCTGTGGTGGGCGAAGTAACTCGCCCCGGTACTTATACTTTGGCAAAAGAGGCTCAAAGTAGGGTACAAGAGAATGAAATGGGTGCAAATTCTGGTTTGTTTGCTGCCAGCGAAACCAACGGCGGGGAAACTGTTTTGCAGCAAACTGTAACGAGGGCAATTAAAATGGCGGGCGGCATTACGCCTGTAGCTGATATCAGACAAATACAAGTTCGCCGCCTGACGCGGGCGGGTACAGAACAAATTATTAATGTGAATTTGTGGCAACTTTTGGAAGCAGCAGATGTATCCCAAGATTTAGCGCTGCAACAGGGAGATACGGTAATCGTTCCCAAAGCCGAAAATCTCGATGCAGCCCAAGACGAACAAGTTGCTAATTCTAATTTTTCACCGGATACGATTAAGGTGAATATTGTGGGAGAAGTCGTGAAACCGGGAGCGATTGCGGTGCTGCCCAACACTACTTTAAATCAAGCGCTGGTAGCAGCGGGAGGTTTTAATAAAGCGCGGGCCCAAATGGATTCGGTGGATTTAATTCGCCTCAATCCTAACGGCACTGTTTCGCAGCTAAAAGTTCAGGTTAATTTTTCCGCAACAGCCAATGAAGAAACTAATCCCAAACTGCAAAATAATGATGTAATTATGGTAAGGCGATCGGGCCGCGCTACGTTCTCGGATAATGTAGGCGGGACTCTCGCTCCTTTAAGCCCGCTGTTAGGAATATTTCGGTTGTTCAATATTTTTCAGTAATTTGAATAGACTAGCATTAAGGCTTCATAAACCCGCTTTCTAGAAAAAAATCGGTTGGGTAACTAAATATCTAGGAATCAACCGGATAGCTGAAACTACGCAAGCGGTACAGACGTTTAAACTAATAAGTTGTAGAAATCAAATGAAACCAGGGAAAAAATCTCAACTAGCACTTTTTAATAACCATAAAAAAGTCGCCGATCTGCAAAAAACATCTTCCGTCCTTTATGAACAAGAGCAATTTTTAGGCAGAGACCAAATAGAGGAAGAAGAGTTAAGTTTTTGGGAAGTTTGCCGCAGTCGCTCCATCTTAGTCATCGGCGTAGCAGCGGCAGTGACCACGGGGGTTTTTGCCTGGACGCTGAATCAAAAAAGTGAGTACGAAGGGCGCTTTCAATTATTAGTAGAACCCGCAGTTACGCAAAATACCTTAGCAAAAATATACTCCGGTGAGCTGAAACTGCAACCAGCGGCCCCCGCGACGACAGAAAAGCCAGATTTTGATTACGAATCGCAAATTCAAGTTTTGCAAAGCCCGCAAGTGATGTCGCCGATTATTAAAGAGTTGCAGGCTAAATATCCCGAAATAAATTACAATTACCTCTTAAACCAAAAAGCAGATAATTTGCCCTTTTCTAAGCAAACGAGGCTGTCAATTAATCGCTTCAAAAATACCAAGATTATCGAAGTTAGATATCGGGATTATGACCCGAAAAAAATTCAGTTTGTTTTGGGAAAAGTGGCGCTAGGCTACCGCAACTACAGCGTGCAAGATACCACAACTCAAATTAGTCAGACTCTGGATTTTGTGAAATCGCAAATTCCCAACCAGCAAAAGCGCCAACAAGCTCTGCAAACAGAAATTCAAAAGTTGCGGCAGCAGTACAATTTCATCGACCCGCAAATTCAAACCCAACAACTCGCCGAGCAAATCAGCCAACTTCAAACGCAAAGATTAGATGCGCAAACGCAGCTCAATCAGCAGAGATTGCTCTATTCCAATCTGCAAAATCAGCTCGGGTTAAACCAGAAGCAAGCGCTGATGGCCTCGGCTCTGAGTCAAGCTCCCCGCTATCAAGCGATGCTGACTCAATTGCAGCAATTAGAAGGGCAAATTGCGATTAACTCGGCTACGTTTACAGACCAAACTCCGCAAATGCAATTGTTGCGAGAACAGCAAAAAAACCTAATTCCTTTGTTAAAGAAAGAAGCCCAACAGGTTCTGGGAACTGATTTGGCTAAGGTAAGTTCGCAAGTGCTGGCTTTTCAAGATCCGGTGCGGATTAAGTTAATCGAGCAGTTTATCGGTACTGCTAATTTAATTCAGGTGCTGGGCGTGCGGAATCAAGTTTTGGAACAAGCTGCTAAGCAGTTGAATCAATACTCTCAAGGATTACCGGTGATTTTGCGGCGCTATTCCGATTTGCAGCGCGAGTTGGATTTGACTAACAATACGCTGAATGGTTTGCTGGCAAAACAACAAGCTTTGCAGCTTGAAGCTGTGGGTAAAAAAGAGGTGGCTTGGGAAATTATTGCTAAGCCGGAAATTCCGCGCTACAAAAATGGCGAGTTGATGGCTGTTTCTCCAATTATGCCTTTGAATTTGGCTTTGGGGGGATTGGCTGGTTTGCTGTTCGGTATGCTGGCGGCGCAATTGGCGGAACGGTTTAACAATAAAACGGTGTTCCACACTCCCGAGGATGTCAAACATTCGATTCGGCTGCCTTTGTTGGGGGTGATTCCTGCTAGCGATAAAATTTTGAGGCTTCCTCCTGCTGAGACAAGTCCGGTGGATGTGGCAAGTTCGCCGGTGCCTACAGATGCTTTTCAAGAAGCTTTTCGATCGCTCAATGCTAATATTCGCTTACTAAACGTTGATAGTCCGATCAATTCTTGTGTCATTACTTCTTGTCAAGTAGCTGACGGCAAGTCTACTGTCGCAGTAAATCTGGCGCGGGCGGCGGCTGCAATGGGCCAGCAAGTGCTGTTGGTGGATGCGGATTTACGGCGGCCGCAGGTGCACGAAATGCTGGGTTTACCGAATTGGCAAGGCTTGCACAATGCGATCGCGGATGATGTGGATGTGGAACAGTTGATTTTGCGATCGCCCCGCGATGAAAATTTGTTTGTGTTAACTTCCGGCCCGGTTCCTCTCGATCCCACAAAGGTGCTTTCTTCCAAAAAAATGCAGCATTTAATGGCAGCTTTGTCAAGTCATTTTGACTTAGTTATTTACGATACTGCGCCGCTTTTGGGTTTGGCGGATGCGAATTTGTTGGCGGCTCACACTAACGGATTGATGCTGGTAGTGGGGCTGAATCAAACTGAGCGGGAGGCGCTGTTGTTGGCTTTTGAAGATTTGAAAATGGCGGGGATTCCGCTGTTGGGAATGGTGGCGAATAACGATAAAGGCAGCAGGTATTACTATCAGTCTTACGTGCAGGATTACATTCAGGAACAGTCTGTTTGAGGGAGAAGGCTTGAGAAATGTATAATAGTGGAACAGGCCTTCGGGCCTGTTAAGCGAGAATGCTGCAAGATGTCTGTTTTAATTTTTAACTTTGTATCGAAGTCTCGCTCCTCCTAAACCTCCCTTAAAAAGGGGGACTTTAAGAGATGATTGGGATCTTGAAATTGCTGCTGAGACTCAAACGAAGTCAGCACAACGCGAGATTAAGAGAGCCAGTTGAAGAACGAATTTTCTTAAGATTTGCGATCGAGACTCTGCACTATAATTAAAAGTTGAGAGTTTTAAACAAATCCCGACACTTGCCAATTGGCATGACCTGAAAACGTGGCTGGTAAATTCCCATTTTGTAATACATTGATACAACTCCCCGCCTAGCTTGAAAACAAGAGGGGAGTTTTGTGTTTTTCATACAGGAGAGGAAACAATGGCTATTGCTACTATCAACCCGGCAACGGGAGAAACGCTGAAAACTTTCGAGGCGATCGCGGATGAGGCAATAGAAGCTAAGCTGGAATTAGCACAGCAAGCTTTTAACAAATACCGCTACCTGCCGTTTGAGCAGCGATCTCTGTGGATGCAGAAAGCCGCAGACATCTTAGAGCGCGATCGCGAAATTTACGCTGAAATGATGACTCTGGAAATGGGGAAAACGCTCAAATCTGCGATCGGCGAAGTGGAAAAATGCGCTTTAGTTTGCCGCTATTACGCCAAAAATGCTGCTCAATTTATGGCAGACGTACCGGCAACCACCGACGCTAGCAGCAGCTTTGTCCGCTACCAACCGCTGGGCGCTATTTTAGCCGTCATGCCCTGGAATTTCCCATTTTGGCAAGTTTTTCGGTTTGCGGCGCCGGCGCTGATGGCGGGCAATGTGGGCTTGCTCAAACACGCTTCCAACGTGCCGCAGTGCGCTTTGAAAATCGAAGAAATTTTCGCGCTTGCTGGCTTTCCCGAAGGAGTTTTTCAAACTTTGTTAGTGGGTTCGGACAAGGTAGCTAAGATAGTTGCGGACGATCGCATCAAAGCAGCAACCCTCACCGGCAGCGAACCAGCAGGTGCTAGTTTAGCAGCAAATGCGGGCAAAAGCTTGAAAAAAGTTGTACTGGAATTAGGAGGAAGCGACCCCTTTATCGTGATGTCCAGTGCTGATTTAGCAGCAGCTTTATCAACTGCTGTGACATCCCGGATGCTAAATAACGGTCAATCTTGCATCGCCGCCAAACGCTTTATTTTAGCAGAAGATATCGCAGACGAATTCATCAAAGGATTTGTCGAAAAAATCGAGCAATTAAAAGTAGGCGATCCGATGTTGCCCGAAACCGATATCGGCCCTTTAGCTACTCCCGCAATCCTCAAAGACTTGGACAATCAAGTGCAAACTTGCATCCAATCGGGAGCAAAACTTCTGACAGGCGGCCGCCCATTGTCAGAGAAAGCGGGCAATTTCTACTTGCCAACTATTCTGGCAGACATTCCTCCGGATGCTGCGGCGCGTCAAGAAGAGTTTTTCGGTCCAGTAGCTTTAGTATTCCGAGTTGCAGGCATCGATGAGGCGATCGAACTCGCAAACAGCACATCTTTTGGCTTGGGTGCGACGGCTTGGACTACAGTAAACTCAGAGAGCGATCGGTTTATTTCCGAACTAGAAGCAGGCGCCGTATTCATCAACGGCTTAGTAAAATCAGACCCCAGATTGCCCTTTGGCGGCATCAAACGCTCCGGTTACGGACGCGAATTGAGCATCCAAGGAATGCACGAATTTGTCAACATTAAAACAGTGTGGGTAAAATAAGTAAAGCTCGATACACTGCTCGTAAAAATATCAATTAATCTGCGTTAATCCGCGTTTGTCTGCGGTTAATTAAAATTAATTGAGTATTTTTACGAGAATTTGACCAAGAGAAAAAATCCACACTTACAGAGGCAAAAACGGAAATGAACACTGCTGAACTACTCGTAAAATGTTTAGAAAACGAAGGAGTAGAATACGTCTTCGGACTTCCAGGCGAAGAAAATTTAGAAGTTCTAGAAGCCCTGAGAAAATCTTCAATTAAATTTATTACTACTCGGCACGAACAAGGCGCAGCCTTCATGGCAGACGTTTACGGTCGCCTCACGGGCAAAGCCGGCGTTTGTTTGTCCACCTTGGGGCCGGGCGCAACTAACTTAATGACAGGAGTTGCTGATGCTAACTTAGACGGGGCTCCTTTAGTAGCAATTACCGGACAAGTCGGCACAGACAGAATGCACATAGAATCGCACCAATATTTAGATTTGGTTGCCATGTTTGCGCCAGTTACTAAGTGGAATGCTCAAATTGTCCGACCCAGCACGACGCCAGAAATTGTCCGCAAAGCCTTTAAAGTAGCTCAAAGTGAAAAGCCGGGAGCAGTTCATATTGACTTGCCAGAAAACATCGCAGCAATGGCTGGTGAAGGAAATCCGCTAACCAAAGACAACCGCGAAAAAACTTTTGGCGCTTACCAAAGCCTGAATAAAGCCGCTGTGGCAATTTCCAAAGCAAAAAGTCCTCTCCTATTAGTAGGAAATGGCGCTATCCGCGCGAATGCCAGCGATGCTTTGACACAATTTGCTACTCGATTGAATATTCCCGTAGCTAATACTTTCATGGGCAAAGGCGTAATTCCTTACACTCATCCTTTGGCACTTTGGACGACGGGATTGCAAAAACGGGATTACATTAGCTGTGCTTTTGAAGAAACGGATTTAGTGATTGCTGTTGGGTACGATTTGATTGAATATTCCCCGAAGAAGTGGAATCCAGACGGGAAAATTCCGATTATTCACATAGGAGCTCTGCCAGCAGAAATTGACAGCAGTTATATTCCTCTGGTAGAAGTTGTGGGGGATATTTCTGATTCCCTCAATGAAATTTTGCAGCGTGCCGATCGCATGGAGAAAATAGACCCTTTTGCTAAGCAATTGCGGGCGGATATTCGCGCTGGGTACGAACAATATGCAGCCGACGACGGTTTCCCGATCAAGCCGCAAAAACTCATTTACGATTTGCGGCAAGTCTTGGGCCCGGAAGATATTCTTATATCTGATGTGGGAGCTCACAAAATGTGGATTGCGCGGCACTATCATTGCGATCGCCCGAATACCTGTTTGATTTCCAACGGATTTGCGGCGATGGGAATTGCGATTCCGGGTGCGGTGGCTGCAAAACTGGTTTATCCCGATCGCAAAGTAGTAGCAGCCACCGGAGACGGTGGCTTTATGATGAATTGCCAAGAATTAGAAACTGCTTTGCGAGTCGGTACTAATTTTGTGACACTCATCTTTAATGACGGCGGTTACGGCTTAATTGAATGGAAGCAGCAAGATTATTTTGGTCATTCAGATTTCATCAAATTTGGCAATCCCGACTTTGTGAAATTTGCCGAAAGTATGGGCTTAAAAGGCTATCGAGTTGAATCTGCAACTGATTTAATTCCTGTCTTAAAAGAAGCCCTGGCTCAAGATGTCCCTTGCGTGATTGACTGTCCGGTAGACTACCGGGAAAACGCGCGTTTCAGTCAACTATCTGGGGATATGAGTTGCCCTTTGTAAGAGTAGCCCGAAATCAGGAAACGGCACTGCCGTTTCCTCCATCGCCCTGTTGTTGAGGGTTATATCCGATCGCCCTTAAATCGCGCTTTTTGACAAATTGGGATGTAAGGGCGATCGGGTTTTACGTTTCTATAATTAATGAGTTTGGTACTTATAAAGTTACCGGAAATCAGGACACGGCAGTGCCGTTTCCCTACAATTAATCTGTCGATGGTCACATCCTAAAAGTGCGATCGATTATTTTGGGGTAGGGAAACGGCATTGCCGTTTCCTCCATCGCTTGTTGATGGTTATATCCGATCGCGCTCTGAGGACTTTTTGACAATTTGGGATGTAAGGGCGATCGGGCTTTTGCTCTCATGCCTCACTCTATTGACCTCTCGTCAGCAATAACTATGATATAGTATAAAATACGATATTTGTAAAAGCCATGTCTCAAGCAACATTAACTGATGTTTCCTTAGATCCAATATTAGAGCGCTTGACGCAACTTGCCCAACTAGAACCTGATTGGGATTCTTATGGTGCATTGCCCGTTTCGCCCGTTGCTTTTGTAAAAGCCTGTCAGTTGCTTATTCATATCAAATACTCTCTTTCGCCTTTAGTTGGCGATCTAATTTTACCCTATGATGCAGCACCAATTGCTAATGGTAGCCTACAACTGGAATGGCGAAGCCCACACGGCAATCTAGAAGTGGAAATTAAACCTGATATGAGTTTCAGCTATCTACTAATTAAGGGAGAAGGAAACGATAGAAAATTTGAGGAAAAAAACCAGGTATCATTATCTGAAGTCCTGAATGTGGTGTCTCAGCTATTGATTCCCTAAGTCAGGATGAGATAATGCTAGAAGAAATTGCAGACAATGATATTTTTTATCGTCGAATTCCTAATGTACATATTTATGAGGATGGTACTGTAAAATCAGTTGCTTTCCAGGTTAGAGGAAAACCTGATAACAGTATCTCAGTTGAGTTAGCGAGGCTAACAACTCCCCAAGAAGTTTTAGCTGGTGCGAGAAATCCTGACACTACAAAAGTGGGTGTGTTGGTAGCAGGATATGCCCGTTCTTTAGGTTTCATTATCCGCCACGATCCTTTGCAGGATAATCCTGCTCATTGTCTTATTGAGGGGGAAAACAATAAAGTCAAGTGTAAACTTTTGGCTGAGGCTACAACTATTTTGACTTTCCATGAATAAAGGCGATCGCGCTTTTTAGATGGCTATTAGGTCATTATTCCGCACTGTTTGCTACAATTATTTAAGTCAGCTTTAAAAACTGCCATGACCCAAGCTACCTCAATAACAACTGAATATCAAATAACTGTGAGTTCTCCAGTTTGGCAAAAAGTTGAGCAAATTGCCGGAGAATTTAACTTGTCAGTTTCTGAACTATTGGAACAGATATAGCGATCGCAAATGGTTTGTAAATCATAAATCCTGTATTATGAGGTATAGCGGTTCTCAAAAAAGTGAGGTATGCCCTATGCCCTATGCCCTATGCCCTATACCCTATGCCCTATGCCGGATAGTACCTCATCTTTCAGAGAAAGGCTATATGTGAATCTAAGTAGGAGTTGAAATGACTCAAAAGAAATCGTCAGAAAAAATCGGAGAGGATGAAGTCGAAGCCT
>NZ_JAUBSF010000170.1:0-5307 GCF_036704615.1 Microcoleus sp. K4-B3 | reverse complement strand
AGAATTGAAAAGGCTTTTCCAGCCAGATCATACTCATCCACTTTTGTCAAATCCTAATACTGAACCGACGCTCTAGGGTATGATGAAGTGGTCGTCGGAGCGTCACAAATCACACACATTTAAAAGGAATATTATGCAATGCCCGGAATGTCAGTCAACTCATATCAATAAAAATGGTCATAAAAAAAGCAAGCAGAATTATATTTGCGTCAGATGTAAAAGACAATTTATAAATGATTATCAATCTCAAAAAGGATACTCGGAAGAAGTGAAACGCGAATGTCTAAAAATGTATGTTAATGGCATGGGTTTTCGAGCCATTAAAAGAGTCAAAAATGTGCATCATACTACAATTATTAATAGGGTAAAAGAAGCTGGAGAACTCTTGCCACATTGTTACGCAAAGAGAAATAGATCCCGAAGTGGGACAATTAGATGAGTTACAAACATTTGTCGGTTCAAAAAAAAACTTGCACCTGGCGAGCGACGGCAGTAGACCATTTTAAGCCAGGTATTTTAGGATGGGTTTTAGGCGACCATAGCGCCAAAACTTTTGAACCACTATGGGAGATTGTTAGTAAATGGAACTGCTATTTTTATGTGACAGATGGCCCGAAAGTTTACCCAATTTTTGTGCCGCAGGGAGACCCAATTATTAGCAAAACTTATATGACAAGAGTTGAGGGTGAAAATACAAGACTCAGACATTACTTGGCTCGGCTAAAAAGAAAAACTCTTTGTTATTCTAAGTCGTCACAAATGCTAGGACATTCAATTAAATTACTAATTCATTATCTGAAATTTGGAGATATTCCAATTCCCCATCAAAATCCAAGAAATCATTTTCGGCTCCAATCTCGCATTTTTTCTCGTCTCATACCCTGATTCAGCAACGCCATTTTTTGCTAATCTGAACTTCCCCCTGCAAATATACTTGCACAGGCTCCCAAGCCCAGCATCACAAAGGTTTCAATTGTTGAGTAAAAATTCTGTACCCATCTAGATGATTGATACCTGTTTGTGATCGGCAATTATAGCAACCGCCAAGGCGGCGCCGGACGCAAAGCGTAATACATTCTCAATTGCCAGAACGTAAACAATTAAACTGCTCCAGTTTTTTGCGAATTCGACTTTTTAACCAAGACTCTTCTTTGCTCTATTGTGTTGAGGTCTGGAGCATAGGGGGTAAATACAATAGTTTACAGCCTGCAGTTTCAATCAGTTCTCGAATACGCCCACCTTTGTGGAACGTGGCATTATCCATCACCACAACCTGTCCAATTGTGAGTGTCGGATCTTACAACTTTCCAACCAGGTTTCCAACACAGTTCGATTACACGCCCCCTCAATAGTGAAGGGAGCGATCAGATTTTGGTTGCACAAGGCAGCAATTATGTTCACCCGTCCCTAGCGCCTTGATGTAGGGGCATGGAAGCGCTGCCCTCGCTCATTCCAAGCATAATCATATTGATCTCGACTATCCATCCCTGATTCATCAAGATAGACAATCTTCTCAGGGGGTATTGTGGACAACTGCGTTACAAATGCCTGTCGTTTTTCTTCATCAAGTTCGCAGTAGCCATAGGTCTTTTTTTTCGACGAGTGAAGCCAATTTTCTTTAACGCTCGTGATATCGTGCGATCACTGATCTGCTCATCCCACAGTGAGGCCATCTCGACTTGGTTTTTATCCCCATAAGTTTTAGCTTGCCTGACGAAATTTTTCCCCCCTGCGGTAATTTTATGACCATTACCTTTGGGTTGATTGGGCAACGCTTCTTGCGTCCCCAGTTTTTGCTTGCCTCGAAAGCCATAGGTTAATGGTGTTGCGACTAATGTTGAACAGTTGACTGGCGAGAGCTAATCTTCAAGCCTTATAGCTTGGATTACCTTGTGACGAAGGTCGTAACTGTAGGGTTTGGGCATGGGTTTGGCGAGCGCATGATTCCGGATTGCCTACAGTATACGTCTTAACCGCCTTGGCGACTGCTATAATATCACAGATTCGGAAACCGAAAAAGAATTTAACAATTACCCATTAGACATCTCCCAAAAACAAATGGTTGACCGCTCGGTCTTAAATTATAATGGAATTTTACCCTAAAAAACATGAGTCAGCTCCGAGAATATATTGAAAAACATCCATCCGAGACTCAAAGACTGTTGGGTATAGATTACGACCAACTAATAGAACTAATTACCAATGCAGAACATCTGTACGCTCGCCACAAAAGACATCAAGAAAATCACAAAATTCGCATCATTAAACCCGGCAGTGGGGGTCGCCCTAAACTAACGATTGCAGACCAAATTCTTTTGACATTAGTCTATCTGCATCACCTACCAACCTGTCAAATTCTTGGGGTACAATTTGGGAGCGGTGAATCAACCGCTAATTATATTTTTCACCGCTAAGTAAAAATATTGAGAGAGTTATTGCCGGGAGCATCTCAGTTATGTAATGAGTAGAAATACTCACAGATAAAGCATGAGAGAATAAGAGAAAAGATAGAAGGAAAAATAGATGACACCCGAAGAAAGTAAAATCTTACAAGAACATTTGCAAGCTGCTGCCGCCATACTTCTAAAGAATACACCAAAAGAACAACTGAAAGACTTTGCCAGCATTGAACTAGCAGTCAGAGACCATGTACTCAAAGAAGTAGCGCCAGAGATGGGAAATTTTTTTGTTTCAGCAACAGCAAAACAAGAGCAGGGAGACAAAGAGGGATTCAAACCTGTCTGGGAGTATGGCAAGTCAGTGAGAAACTTTCGCCAGAAACTGGGATTGAAGAAACGAACCCGATTGAGTCGACAACTCGAAGCAAGTTGCTTATTGCTGAGTGCAAATGTTTCATACGCCAATGCAGCAAGAGATTTGAAGCAACTGACGGGAATATATATTGACCACAGCACCCAACAACGTCTAGTCCATCGGCAAGAATTCGTTGAAGTCATCGCAGAGCAAACCGTGACAGATCTAAGTATAGATGGCGGTAAGGCAAGATTGAGGACAGATCAAGGAAAAGCTAGTGAGTGGCGAGACTATAAAGCGGTGACTTTACACAAACAAGCCCATGCTGCATTGTTTCTGGAAAATCAAGCAAGGCTTGATTGGGTCAATCGTCAGCCTTTGTCAGAAACGATTACTTGTTTGGGCGATGGTCATCCAGGGGTGTGGAATTGAATGGCGAACATCTCCACACCGGAGCAAAGGCGCGAAATTCTTGACTGGTATCATCAAACAAGAAAATCTCTACAAGCTCCGTGGTTCTGACAAGCGGTTAAGTAGTTAAGCAAAATTAATTACATAATTATCTCCAAATTCTTTAAGAATTTTTTCGACAGAGGAAACAAGAGATGGCCAGCTAGAGTAGGCATCTATTTCGAGCCATTCATATTTGATAAACCGCCACAAAATCTCAATTAAATTCAATTTCGGTGAATAAGTCGGCAATTCAAATATAGTTAAGCCGCGTTCTTTCCATTCTTCAAGTTTATCGAAAATGGCATTGCTAGTATGAATAGAAGCTTGATCTACCACAATAAATGTTGGTCGCTCCACCACAGCAAAGAAAGTATCTATACAGGCTATGATTACATCAAAATTAATAGTCTGCTCTGAAACATAAGCATGAAAAGTGTTTTGCCGATTCATGATTCCCAAGACATTTAAACGCTTAGTTCTACGACTATGAATTGACAAATATTTGCCAATATCTTGCCATCCATAAGGGACACAAGGGATGCCACAAAATCCGGATTCATCCAAATAGTATAAATCAATTTTTCCCTCATCTTCTAGTTGTTTTAATTCTGACAATTTTTCTTTTTTTTCCTTGTATTCTATGGGGTCTGGCTTGCCGCCAACACCTCGACGCATCCTAGGCCAACTCATACAAAGTTTTTTAAGTATTCTCTTAATAGTTTCCGTACTGATATTAATATCCCATTCTTGTTTAATATTTTGCACTACTTGCTTTAATTGTCTTGGCTCCAATTTTACCCAGTCTCTAATTTGAGCTTCTCTCAGCGGAATCAAAAGTTTTTTTTCTGCCTCTACCTGGTTTATTGTATAATCCGAGCATTCCCTCATCTTCCCATCGATTCAACCAGTTATACATAGTCTTATAACTAACTTGAAAAATTTTCATCAAGTTTTCATTTTTGACACCTTGTGAAACTAAGATTAAAAAATGGTCTCTTTGGCGCACTTGATGATGTCTGCTTTGGCGATAAATTCGGTTTAGCAATTTCAAGGAAAGTGGATTAATATCTCGAAGTAAAAACATATTAAAACCTCTTTAGATAAAACTTAATACTTTAGTATATCATATTAGTTATTTATGTAATTAATTTTGTTTGACTACTTAAGAAAAGTTGAAACTAGCCGCCAGGTATGGCAGAATCGAGCAAGCTATCGCTGACGTAGCAGATGGGGATGCTCCTCAAGTTAAAAACTTTCTGGCTGAGATTGAAAGACATCGACTACGCATACCTGACTACGATTCCTTTCAATCTCAAGGAATTACGATTGGCTCTGGTGCGGTCGAATCGACCATTAAGCAGATTGGGCGTAGAATTAAAATATCGGGCGCTCAATGGAACCGCAACAATAAGCTGCTACGCAGCTAAATCGGATAAAATAGCATTGCCTTTCTTTTTGACTTTTCTATCCCATTTAATAACCATTTCTCCTTCATTTAATAATCTATGTAGCAATTATGACAATTCTTCTACTGACTTAAATAGTCGATGTGCTATATATTCTTTCGCTGAATGCCAGACCAATTCAATCAAATTATAATCGGGGCTGTAAGCTGGCAAAAATTCTCAAATAATATGTGGCATTTCGGCTGATATTTTGCTGAGAATATCTTTTTTTTTGTGAAAACTATAGCGATCGCAAATCATTCATAAATCGATCGAGGGTTCGATCGAGCAGTAGTTTCATGAGAATTTTGGCTCAAAATTACCAAACTTGTGTAGTTTGGGAAAGTCAAAGATTTGCTGCTGTATGGTAAAATTGAAGAACCATTTAACCAAGGAAAAAGAACCCATCCGATTCCCAAATTTTCTGATCCAAGTCTTGGCCTGAAGCCAAATATCTTCTACTGGATTCTGCTCGCCTAGCATTGGGAGCAAACAGGACACAAGTTAAAGGCCATTCATCCCGCTCCTGACCTTGATTAATTTCTTCTAGGTAAGCTTTCATTTCTTTATATTTGTGATATAGCGATCGCAAATGATTTGTAAATCATAAATAATGTATAATGAGGATGTAAATCTAAGTAGGAGTTGAGATGTC
>NZ_JAUBSF010000169.1:0-5308 GCF_036704615.1 Microcoleus sp. K4-B3 | reverse complement strand
GTAAATAAATACTCAAACTCTTCTTGGGTGGCTTTGAGCTACGCCCGAAATATGCAATTTAAATGTATAACAGCTTACCAGGAAAGCTTTCAAAACGCTGTCCCTGTTTTAAAACACCAACTACAGACCAATTAAAAACCTCAAATGGAGTGCGGTTGTCAACACGCATAAATTCTTCAAAAGAAGAATTCATGCGACAATTTAACCCCTTTGGGTCTGGGTCTACTACTTCCCAATAAGTATGATAATATCTTCCCGTATAATCCCCTTGATTATTAGGACTTGGGAAAGCTGCTGTAGAACCCAGTTTAGCTGTTCCTAATACCAGAAGAGTGGCAAGAGAAATGGTTTTTAATTCTTTTAACATGGGGCTCACTTTTTAAAGACTACATTTATTGGCAATCAAAGCGCGATCGCACTTCTTCAACAACCTCCATCCCACCTCATGGGATGAAAAGCCTACTTACACCCATATAGCCATTAATACCAAGCACAATCTCTATTAGACTCTCAACACAACGTTCTCGATATTCCCAATCATTCAGTAATCTATCAGCGTTTCCAATCGTAATCACAGGTAATGAATTAGGGGTATTTTCTTCGCGCATTACTTGTTCTAAAGAATCCTTGCCTTTCATACTGCGATTAGCTGTCAGCAAAATCATCTGATTTTCTTGAGCAAGTCGCCAAACTACCCTGTCATCGCTATCAATGGGTAATTCCATTTGTGCAAAGGTGACAAAACGAATTGGGATGATATCAAGCCAACCTTGATTAGCAATAGAGCCAAAGAAAATTATGGCGTGTCCGTTGAGATTATGATCTATCAAAAAAATCACGCTTTTGCCTCACGCTTTGCCTTCGCGGCTCGAAGCTTTTCCCATGCAGCTTCCGTTCCCGGTCTTGGTGGTTGCGCCGCAATTCTGGCAATCAGATCGCGATTTTTTTCTTCATAGTACAGCCGCAGTTCTTCAGCTTCCTTAAGCACCATTTGATACTCAGCTTCCACATCGGCGCGATTGGCCTCAATATAAGCTAAAGCTGCGTTAATTTGTTCCTCTGTAAGGTCAAATAATCCCCTGATAAACTTAGGCGGATATTGAGCCGTTACATAATCCATGATGTCGTAGAGGGTGATGCGCGTACCTGCGATGGACAGTCCTCTTTCGGTACGGAGAATAGCTGTTTGTTCGTCGGATATGGTTGTCATACCTATAACCTCCTTGAAGTTATTTCTATATTATACCAACTCTCAAAAGTCTGGCAACAATCATTAGTGTTGGGTTTATTTCCTGTTTTAGTAACGCGATCCAAATCCAAGAAACCGGGTTTCTGCGATCATCTTGGAATCCCACCGAAATTTTGGAAAGAAACCAGGTTTCTGAACCCCCACGCTATCGTCCAACTTCAACTAAACCCAGCTAACCATAGCGGAAGCATCAACAGCAACCCAACAGAAGTGATGGCGATGCTGCTAGCTAACAAATCGCGATCGAGCTCGTAGACTTCTGCTAAAATCAGCACCGAAAGAGCTGTGGGCGTTCCCGACATCAACACCAACACCAACCTCGGATCGCCCCTCAATCCGAAATAACTAGCACCCAATCCGATCAGCACCGGCACAATTACCACTTTTAACAGCGACGGGATTAACGCCAGTTCAAAACTTTCCCATTTCTTAATAGACCTCAGCCGGATGCCAACCAGCAGTAAAGCACTGGCAATTACCACCCAAACTGCCGTCTGCAATCCCGATTCCACTGTCTGGGGCAGGGGGATATTTCTGGTGAAAAAACCAATTAAAAATGCCCACAGCGCGGGAACTGTCAGCACATCCCGGATCTGAGTCCACCAGTGATTTTTTTGCTCGGAATTGCCGAAATAGCTAGCAATAAATACACCGAAACAATAAGTTCCAATAACATTGTTAGTGACGCTGTACAAGACAGCCCAGTTGTTGTTATCGGTGCTGATGATAGAGGGGGTGATTGCTAATCCGACAAAGCCCGTATTCCCTAACATCGCAGCTAGGATAAAACTCCCTTGGCTCGATCGCTTCAGGGAATTAAAATTTAATAAAGATAAATTTACCCGAGAATTCTTGCCCTGAAAATAGGGCTTTTTGATGTGGGCCGCACTTAGCCTGCGCAATAATACCCAAGTCAACCAAGCTAAACTCGTACTCAGAAATAACACGAATATGGCGATCGCCGGCGTGAATCCCACAGCACCCGAAAAATCGCTCTGACGGGCTAAAACTAAAATTTGCAGCGGTATCCCAATCCAGAAAAGAAAGTGGCTCAGCAGCTTGGGAAAATCAACTGGGATGTACCGAAACAGCAGCAGTCCCAAGCCCGTCCAGATCACGAGAGGGGTATAAGCGTGAAATAAGGTTTCAACCATAAAAATTTAACTTGACAATTTGAAATGCCTTTATCTATTAATAGTAATGCTAAAGTCCGTTTGAGAAATGCGAATTCTCGTTAGCGGAGCCCTCGAAGAGGATCGCAGTTGCACGCTTTTTCGTCCTAGCCTGTTCGCAGCACTGCGGGCCCGAAAATTTCCGCCCAAATTCCCGCACCTTGCAAGGCAAAATTCTCAGACTCGCAGCCCCAAATGCTTGCAGCTTTTTACCTTCACATTCACAAAACCTTTTTTAATTTAACAAATGTGCGATCGAGTTATCTTGCCTTTTCCCAACAAATGTCCCACGTTTTCCTGCCGTTTCGCTCGAACCCAAATACGGCGAGACTAAAGCTGCTAATCACTTGCACCGATCAATTCAATTTCAAAGCATTAACAGGCACTTCATCCCAAGAACTAACAGTGCGCAAGGTAGCAACCCAGCCCTGCTTTTTTTGCTCTGCCGTCAAATTCTTCTCAAAAGATTCGTGGCAATCCTTCGCTTGAGTCTCATCGCAACAAGCAATGCAAGAATAAAGAAGGCCCGACGGATCGATTTGCTCGTTTACCCAAATAATCACGATCTACTCTCTCAATCAAAATCTACTGTTACTTAAATTTTCCTATATTTTTGCCAATTATCTACTCGGATTAGGCAACCCAAGATTTAAGGCGCTACAGATTTGTTGTAAGGTGCTTGTAGCACACCCTACGGATTCGTTGTAAGGTGCGCGGTACACACCTTAATTTCTTAGTCTCTTAGAGAGGGACGAAAGTTTTTGTAGGATTGATTGCAGTCGCCGAGTCTTATTGAGGGGTTTTTACAATTGTTTCGATGCCAAAGTTGCCAAAGACTCGCCCGCAACCCGGCAAATCCGCCAGTCGGGCATTACATCAGCACCGATACCCTTGTAAAATCCGATCGCCAATTCATTCCAATCCAAAACGCTCCATTCCAAACGCCCGCAGCCCCTTTCTACTGTTAACTGCGCTAAATAAACTATCAAAGACTTGCCAATTCCCCGCCCTCGAAACTCAGGCAGCACAAACAAATCTTCCAAATAAATTCCCGGCTGAGTCAAAAAAGTAGAATAATTGTAAAAAAACAGCGCCCAGCCCACAACTCGACCTTCGCACTCGGCTAAAATCGCTTCCACAAAAGGTCGAGCGCCAAACAAATGATGCTCCAAATCAACGGCATTGCCAGTAACGGCATGAGATAATTTCTCGTATTCAGCTAAAGCTTTAATCAAATCAAACAGCACCGGCACGTCGGCGCGGGTAGCTGGGCGCAAAATTACCTCAGAAGACATAAATAAGTAAGTAGTACGCGACAATCAACAATTAAAAATACCACATCCAGACATTTTTAATTTGTAATTTTTAATTAAGCTTTTCCAGCTTGAACCAGCATATTTACGGCGGTGTCGGATTGCCCCTCACAATAATTTTAAGATTTTTCAAAATGCAAACTCAATTTTTTTTTTCTTATTTCAACCAGCCCTTCAATCGTTCCGTCACTTGAGGGCGGCGCAGCTTTCGCATTGCCTTATTTTGAATTTGACGGACTCGTTCGCGCGACAAATTGAACAAACTGCTGACCTCTTCTAAAGTGTAAGGTTCGCCGGTCAGCAAACCATAACGCATAGCAACAATCTCTTTTTCCCGCTCAGTCAAAATACTGTCCAACACCTCCAAAATATCTTGGCGCATCATCATCTCATTCATCTGAGCTTCGGGAGATTGCGTCGCGTTATCTTCGAGAACATCCAAAAGTTCCGAACTTTCTTCTGAGCCGATGCGGTGGTTGAGAGACAAAGATTGCCGGCGTACTTGCTGGAGGTAGCGAAGCTGTTGGCAAGTAACTTCCATTTCTCTAGCAAGTTCAGTTTCACTGGGATTGCGTTGAAGAGAACGCCTCAAATCTCGATAAACTCTTTTGAGTTTATTTAACTGTTCGACAATATGAACCGGCAAGCGAATCGTCCGCCCTTGATTGGCAATTGTGCGGGTAATTCCTTGGCGAATCCACCAATAGGCATAAGTAGAAAATTTGTAACCCTTCTCCGGATCGAACTTTTCGGCTGCCCGATTCAAACCCAAAGCTCCTTCCTGAATTAAATCGAGAAAAGGCACGCCCCGATTGAGATAGCGTTTGGCAATCGAAACTACCAAGCGCAAATTCGAGCTGATCATTTTCCGCTTGGCAGACTGACACTGGTGGCGAAGCTGTTGCAGTTGAGTTTCGCTCACCCCCAAAGCCGTCGCGAGTTCAGCTTTTGTCGGCACTCTCTCCAATTCCTGCTGCAAACGCTGTTCTAGTTCGTCCAGGGCTACCAATTCTTGAACGCGGCGCGCCAACTCCACCTCTTCGGCAGCAGTCAGTAGAGGATAGCGAGCCATTTCCTTGAACAAAGCTCCCACTGGATCGTCGGCAGACCAGTTGTTGTATGCTGACGAGCGAGTTGCCGTCGGACGATCGATCTCGGTGTCTTCATCTTCTGCGATCGCGAGTGAGGCTTCGGGTGCCACCGCAAAACTGCCTAGGTCAGATTCTGCCATATGGTGCTTGGTGTCGGTGGGATGATTTGAATTGTCTGCCTTCACTGTAACCAATTTTTTGCTAATTAAAAGGCCCGCAGGCAGATTGCTCCTGCGGGCCTTTTGGATTTAAAATATAAAAGCAGCGAACCGGAGCATTACTGGCGGTGGGGAAACTTGCTGAAATCTCGTGCAAGAGATAGCTGCTGACTGGATTTTAAGTTTTAGATTTTAGATTCACCCCCGCAATTGTCAGAGCGTCCGAACTTGGCTTCAATTTCTAAATTTTCAATGATTTCTGGTCTGGCTAAGAACTTTGCATTTTGTTCGGCTAACTCAAGTAAATCAACTTTGTCCGGGTAAC
>NZ_JAUBSF010000168.1:0-5395 GCF_036704615.1 Microcoleus sp. K4-B3 | reverse complement strand
CAGCAAAGAACTTACCGAATTGAGTTTCAAGCTACTACTGTAGTTTGGGCTCATTAAACTTTTGTCAGTCAATCAGCTTGAAGAGTTTCGTCAAGTAGCTTACAAATATTTAGGTAGAGCTAAAGATGCGACGTTTGAATTAACAGATGCCATATTGCTGACTCGCAATGTTTATTCCTTAGCAGATTTATCCTTATCACCAGTATTTAGACGCAAGTGGTCAAGTATTTATGAAGCGCTACAAGATAGTAGACCGCAGCGACAGAAATTGATGCAGCTATATATCAAACAGATACCAGCAGAGGGACGACCCTTGTTAGCAGGAGATCACACAAACTGGTCACGCCCGGATGCAGTAACGCTACAAGAGAGGACTTATGAACATAGTGGCACGTCCATAGCCGGAAATAAACCGATTACCGTTGGTCAAGGATACAGTACAATTGCTTGGATACCAGAGGATTCAGGTAGTTGGGCATTACCCTTGAGACATGAGCGCATAACCAGGCAGGGATTGCCCAATAGAGAAAGCAATTTGGCAACTAAAACAGGTGTGTGAACATTTCCCCGCCAGACCGATTTCGGTTTGGGACAGTGAGTATGGATGCGCGCCTTTTGTCTTAAAGACAGCTAACATTGCAGTCGATATTCTAGTCCGGTTGCGTTCAAATTTGTGTTTGTGGGGCGAACCAGGAGCTTATTCTGGCAAGGGCTGTCCCAGAAAACATGGTGATAAATTCAAGTTGAATGAACCAAAAACATGGGGTGAAGCAGCATCTGTCTTCGAGGTAGACGATCCGAAACTAAAACGGGTACGGGTTAGCCTTTGGAAAAATCTGCATTTCCGTAAAGCGGCGACACGCCCGATGTCCATGATCAGAGTTGAACGTATTGACGAACAAGGTAATCAACGAGTATCGAAACCTTTATGGTTAGCTTGGGTAGGAGAAGAAATGCCACCAATAGAAGAAGTTTGGCGACTTTACTTGCGTCGCTTTACCATTGACCACTGGTATCGTTTTTTAAAGCAACGCCTACATTGGACTGTACCAAAGCTGAGTACCCCTAAGCAATGTGAGCGCTGGAGTGATTTGATGCCTCTGATGACTTGGGAGTTGTGGTTAGCCCGTGATCTTGTTGCGGATAACCCTTTACCTTGGCAAAAGTCATCAGACAAAATGACCCCTGGAAGGGTTGCCCAGGCGATGGGAAGCATTTTTGCAGTGATTGGTACTCCAGCCCAACCACCCAAACCTCGCGGAAAGTCTCCAGGCTGGAAGACTGATCAACCACGTAAACGTAGAATTCGCTACCCCATAGTTAAAAAAACTACAACCAAGCCCCGCAAAGAGCAATCAGAATCTGCTTAGGAATGTAGATTTTCAGATCTGAAGTCTGTTTATTTTCAACTCAGCTTTGCTGAGTCTTTTCTTGCTGCCTAGTCTAAACTCCAGTATATGAACATGCTCAACAACAATTCTTTCTTTTGCTAATCTCTTATTGAATTGCTTTTGCTCTTTACTTAAAGGCTTTTTCTTAGTCTTTTTGATGGGAGTTCGGCTGTGAGGATGAATCTTGTCAATCCCCTGATCTCCCTTATCTGCTAATAGTTCTGTCTTTTTTCCGGTAGTCTATCTGACTTTCTTTCCAGATTCTAAAATCGTGTACCTTCCCTTTCCTGACTGCGATACAGATAATTTCTTTCGTTTTTTGATTTACCAATACTTGTGATTTCACTGTATGGCACTTTTGCTTGCCACTGTAATATCTCTTCTGTTTTTTTTTGGTCTTTCTACCTCATGTTCTGCAACATCCACCGCTAGTAATTCTGTCTCTGAATCTATCTCTTTTGCTTTTTTCTTACCGCCCACATTAAATAATCCTGACTTAATTAATATATTTTCAACCTTTCTGATATTTCTGAGCACATTTGTTTCATCTAATCCCAGCTTACTCCTATATGAAAATGAGTGCGATACTCCCGCCAGTACTCTAAGGTCATTAACACTTGATCCTCAATGCTTAATTTACTCGGTCTGCCGCTCTTTTTTGCTAAAACTTTTTCCGCCGCCACTACTTTTACCATTTGCTCAAATGTTGCTGGAGTGACACCACATAAACGTTTGAACTCTGTAGGCTCTAGATTCTTAACTTGTTTGTAACTCATTTTAGATTAGTTGAATTTCTATCTATTTTACAACTCTCTCAGACTTTCGCAGGAGGTCTAATGAAAAAAGTGTGAGATTACAATTTTCACTCCTACAGAGATCAACTCACAACGGATTTTTCTACTTAACTATTCTAATTTACTTTTAAATCCATGTCTTATTCTAATTCAATTGAGTCAGAAATGAAAAAAAATTATAAATCCTTATCAGAAAAAGATAAAAGAAGGTATGCAGAAGAAAGAATCTCAAAAATTAGGATGGGGTGGAATTAGCTATGTAATGCAACTTTTGGGATGCAGTCGAAACACCATCGTCAAGGGAATAGAAGATTTAGAAAAAATGGACTCAGAGACACTAAAGAGTTCCAGGCTCAGAAAGAAAGGAGGGGGAAGAAAAAGTATTCTGTCTACTCAAATCGGCATTGATGCAGCATTTTTAGAAGTTTGAAAAAATCACACAGCCGGAGACCCAATGAATGAATTAATCAAATGGACTAATTTGACGCATAAAGAAATAGCTTCTGGACTACGAGCGGCAGGTTTTACCATTAGTCTCCCCTTAGTTGCCCAACTATTAAAAAAGCATGGGTATGTGAAACGAAAAGCTCAAAAAAAACAAACAATAGGAGTTAATAAGAATCGGGATGCTCAATTTAAAAACATTGCTCGACTTCATGCAGAGTATAGAGAATCCAGCAATGCTATTATTAGTTTTGTAAGGATTCAGGTCTCAATTAGAGGAATTAAAGAAGGAGTCTGCACAGCCGAGTCAACCATTGCTTTTAGAGCTTGGTCAAAAAACTCGGCGGACAGAACGTCCTTGATGGCGACAAGTTTGTATAACCGTCAATAAATTGGCAGTATCTTGAAACCGTTCCATAGACCGGGAACCTCCACTAATTTTTCTTTTTGTGACGGCTAAACGTAACGTTCGTTCTGCTAAATTATTATCAGGCGGTATCTCTGGATGGTCTAAAAAATACCACCCGGAGATCAGCTTTCTTCCTCAAGGAGCGTAAAAGTTTCCCGGCTTCCCCTCCGGCTCTCTCTATCCATGAATTAATCGTAGATTCAACTTTTGGTTTAAACTGGGATGTCCAACTCAAGAATTCATCAAGGTTTTGGGTTTGTTGGCATAAAGCATAGTTTTTAAAACCCTCATCTATCAGGCTAATAAATTTTGCTCCAATCTCCTGGTTATTTAAGCCAGGAACCTGGATTAGTTTCTTGAAGTGACGGCGTAAATGCGCCAGACATTTTTGTTGGGCCTTGACAGGATAACCATTATAGGCGCTATAGTCATCTGAACTCAGTACACCTTCGTAGCAAGAACCCAAAATAGATTCTAATTCCGCGCGAGAGCGAGTATCAGCAGCATGAAATAAAGCGAAGTTGGTATTGGCAAAAATCCATAACCATTCTTTGACCCCTTTGACGGCCCTTGGCGTTTCATCCGCATGGATATTGGGCTGGGTTTTTTTGACCCACTGTTTGAGCTGGTCAATACTTTGAGTCACTGCGCCATTTATTCTTTCATTGGTCGCTACTAAAGTTCCCACTCCTATTTCTATTTTTCCCAGTTCCCACAACAGTTCTTGTTGTTTTTCGTAGGATAATTGTCCGTAATTATTTATCCATCCTAAAAAACTGTAGTTTAGACTAAAAAATCAGTGCAGCTAAAAGTAGCAGCCTTTTAGCAGAAGGCAAGCTGTTGCTCAACAACTCAAGAGGTAGAAGATTAAACAGCTAATCTTGAAGACTTTTTCCGTCGAGAAACGCGTTTTTTAACAGTGGGATAGCACGGTGCCAAGCGTACGTACCTTTCCTTTTTCCCAACCAGGGGATTTTCCCCTATGTTTAGGCACTGTAGCGGGAGTACCAATGTCAACTAAAACCGACAACATTGATTGGGCAACACGTCCAGGAGTTAAATTAATCGTAGCAGATTGCCCCTTGGAAGTCGATTTTCCAGAACTAAATCCCTAGCCAGCCAGAGTTGCCAACTCATCAATGGCATTAAATCGCTCCAGCGCTCACATTGTTCGGGAGTTCTCAAGTTAGGCAATGTCCAATGTAATCGTTGCTTAACAAATCTATACCAATGATCGACTCCAAAGCGTCGTAAATACTTAAACCAGACTGTTTCGCTTGGGTAGAGTTCGTTCTCCCACCCAAGCCAACCACAAGGGTGGAAACGGCTGACCGTTTGACATGGGCTTCATTCTTTCCACGAGGATTAAATTTACTCTCTGTTCAGGCGCACGATAAAAATGTAAGTCAAGCCATTGCCTGACTCGGACTTGCCCCAACTCTCTTTTGTTCGTCAATTTCAATCACAGCATCCGCTTTACCGCCATGTGGTTTGGTCACCCGGCCTCATTTTTTGCCCGTGCTTGCGTGGTTTGCCGCGACCACTATATGCTGGTGGTGCTGACCACTTTCCAGGCATTCTTTCGGAGTCGCATTAAGCAATCAGCTTGAATGGAAGCTGGCGCTAGTACCCAACAAGCATTGCCATATTCTCTATCTAAAACTGCTAAGACTGGATTGATGCTCTGTTCACAAACAAGTTTAAGTTGAGAAGCTGCTTGAAGTATGGGTGAAGACCCACTACTAATTCTTTCATGGAGTAGGGGTAATGCCCAACTTCCTTGAGCTTCAGGTATCCAGGCAATTGTACTGTACCCCTGTCCCATAATTACGCCCCCCTGATATTCATGGGTTCTGTCTTTTAAGGTTTTAGCGTCCGGTCTCCCCCATACAGTATGATCGATCGCCACTAATATATGTTCTGTTGCGGGTACTTGCTGTTCTAATTGCTCAAGGGTACAACTCCATCAGTTTTTTTCGGTCTGGTCTACAGTCTTGTAAGGCTTCATAGATACTTGACCATTGTCGATTGAATAGCGGGCTGAGTAAAAATTCTGCTAAACATGACGCATTTCTGGTGGTCATCACTGCATCCATCAGCTCGAAAGTGGCATCTTTCCCTCGCACCAATAATTCGTATGCTGCTTGACGAAAGTCCTTTAATCGTTCACTGTTCATTGAGGGAGTGGATAGGTTTTATTTTTCACCCTCATTCTCTCCCGGCGCGGTGGCTCAAGTCCTGCTTTTGCCACCCTTCTCTCTTTTTTAGTCTAAACTCCAGTCATTATCCATAGCTGCCCGTTTCATTTTTTGTCTAAGACTACGTTTGTAAGTAGGTTCGCAGTTGAGGGCATTCAG